>JBNMNI010000057.1:0-7324 GCA_051275375.1 Maricaulis sp.
GATTTCGCGGCGTCATAGCTTTCCGCCCGGCGCCAGATTGCCAGCATCGCTTCCTGGGCCAGTTCATCGGCCTGGGCGGGCGGCAAGCTTCGGCGGACGAGGAAACCGCGAACGCGCGGCGCAAAATGGTCGAACAGCGTGCGGAAGGCAGCGCGATCGCGACGCGTCGCGACACGCTCGACAAGTTGCGCCAGCCCCGCGCCATCCAGCGTCCCTGCCTGCGAATCCGCAGCCATACCCATCAATCCCTTTTTCAGGCCGTTTCGACCGGGCGACCAATTGCTGGTCAGTATCTGAGCGGTAGCGTGCATCACAAAGCTACGACATCAGCTGCCACGTGGATCACCTGTGAAGACAGTGATCCACACCAGACCCAGACTCGTAGCCCTTCCTGTTGATCACAATTATCGAGCGCGGCCAATGGGTACGTCACAAGAGAAAAAGCGTATTGCGGTGATTGGCTCGGGAATAGCCGGGCTGGCGGCCGCCTGGCGTCTGGCGCTCAGCCACCATGTTACCCTGTTTGAAGCCGCGCCGAGACCCGGCGGCCACGCCCATACGGTAACGGCCAGTATCGATGGAATCCAGGTCGCCGTCGATACCGGCTTCATCGTCTTCAACCCGGCCAACTACCCGAATTTTACCGCCATGCTCAAACTGCTTGGCGTGGAAACCTCGCCCAGCGACATGTCCTTCGCCGCTTCGCTCGACGGACATGGTTTCGAATACTCATCCCGACCCGGCGGCCTGTTTGCCCAGAAGCGCAATCTGCTGCGGCCGCGCATGTGGCGCATGCTGGGTGATCTGTTGCGCCTGCACGCCCGGTCCAAGACGGTGGACACGGCATCCGAGCACCGCAGCCTGGATAATTTTCTGCGCGATGAGGGCTATTCGCGCACCTTCCGGGACGATCATATCCTGCCAATGTGTGCGGCGATCTGGTCATCGCCCGTGGCGGCAATGCGCGGCTACCCGGCGAGCGCATTCTTCGAATTCTTCCGCAATCACGGCCTGTTGCAGGTGATGGACCAGCCGGCCTGGCGCACCGTAACCGGCGGCAGCCGGCATCATGTCGAAGCCATGACCGACCTCTTCATCGGGGATTTGCGGCTGGCGACACCGGTCCGTTCGGTCACGCGCGACGAGGACAGGGTGACGCTGCAGCTCGAGAATGGCGAGGCGCCGTGTTTCGACGAGGTTGTGTTTGCCTGTCATAGCGACCAGGCCCTGGCCATGCTGGCCAATCCCTCGCCGCGCGAAATCAGCCTGCTCGGCGCCATCCGGTATCGCGACAATATCGCCGTGCTGCATACGGATACGCGCCTGATGCCGCGGCGCAAATCAGCCTGGGCGAGCTGGAATTATCTCGACACGCCGAATGAATCCGGCCAGGGGCGCATCAGCCTGACCTATTGGATGAACCGGCTGCAGCCGCTTCCGACCGAAAAACCTGTCCTGGTGACCCTCAATCCGGAGATCGCACCGGCACCGGAACTCGTCCTGCACACCGACCACTATGCCCATCCGGTATTCGATGCGGCGGCGATCGCGGCTCAGAAACAGATCCACGAAATCCAGGGCGAGAACCACAGCTGGTATTGCGGTGCCTGGCTGGGGTCGGGTTTTCACGAAGACGGGCTGCAGTCCGGGCTCGCCGTGGCCGAAGCCCTCGGCGCGCCGCTTCGCCCCTGGGGGCTTGAGGGCATGACCGGACGGATCGTCTGGCCGGACCACCAGCGCTCTGCCACCGCACTCACAGGCGCGGCAGTCGCGGCATGATTCCGCTGCCCGCCTCCCTGCTGAACGGCATGGTGGGACACACCCGCCTCAGCCCGAAGCGGCACAGCCTGCGCTACAGCATGAACTCGATTCTGGTCGATATCGACGGCGCGGCCCTCGCCCGGATTCGATCGCCGCTTTTTTCCGTCAATGGCTTCAATCTGGTCAGCTTCAATGCCCGCGATCACGGCCGTGGCGAAAGCGCGCTGCGGCCCTGGGTCGAGGATCAGCTGAAGGGTGAGGGTTTGGAGTTCGAGCTCGGACGGGTGCAGATCCTGGCCGCACCGCGCGTGCTCGGCCTGGTGTTCAATCCGGTGACCGTGTTGTTTTGTCATGACCGGGCCGAGGCGCTGCGCGCCGTGATCTTCCAGGTCAGCAATTTCCATGGCGGCCGCTGTGCCTACACCTTCGCGCTGCCAGATGGGACGAACCAGGAAAGCCTGCATTTTTCCTGCAGCAAGCGCTTCTTCGTCTCGCCCTTCAATGACACCGATGGCGAATACCGCTTCCGGCTTGATCGCAACCGGACGAGCCTGAGTCTGGGCATCCAGCTCTATCGCGAGGACGCCTGCGTCCTCAGCGCCGTCCACAAGTGTGCGATCGGGCCGCTCGACACCCGCAATCTGATGCGAGCGCCGCTCAGCCTGCCCTTCAACACCGTCAAAATCGTCGGCGCCATCCTGCTGGAAGCCCTGCGTCTTCGCCTCAAGGGCCTGAAGATGTATACTCCCCGGCACGGCTCCATCGACACGAAACCCTGGAGACAATGATGGATATTTATTCGGACGAAGCCGGTCAGACCGGCAAGCCGGAGACGGGCAGCGCGCTTGATCGTTTCGTCGCCGGCCGTTTGCGTCATGCCCTGAATGATCTGCATGACGCCCATCTCATTGTACAATTGCCCTCCGGCTACCGGGTCTCCTGCGGCAATGTGAAGGCCGCAGCCTTCGCGGAATGGCGGATCGGGCGCTGGAATGCACTCTTGCGGCTGGGCGCCAGCGGGGCGCTTGGTTTCGCCGAGGGCTATATCCATGATGAATGGGATACGCCGGATCTGCGCGCCCTGCTCGACGTGCTGGCGCGCGCCTTTGACCGCATCGACATCGCCGAAGCCAAGGGTGGACCAAGCCGGCTGATCGGTCAGATCCAGCACTGGCTCAACGCCAATACGCGTACGGGAAGCCGCCGCAATATCGCCTTCCACTATGATCTCGGCAATGCCTTCTATGCCCTCTGGCTCGATGAGAGCATGACCTAT
Organism: Maricaulis sp.; assembly: GCA_051275375.1. Taxonomy (GTDB): domain Bacteria; phylum Pseudomonadota; class Alphaproteobacteria; order Caulobacterales; family Maricaulaceae; genus Maricaulis. Next base: position 3,038 of record JBNMNI010000057.1, read on the forward strand.
TCCTCTGCCTGCTTCACCGCGGCGGACCAAAGTCTTGAAGCCGCCCAGGCGGAGAAATACCGCCGGATCTGCACAGCCGCACAGTTAAAGCCGGGCGATCATGTGCTGGAGATCGGCTGTGGCTGGGGCGGGCTGGCCGAGGTGGCGGCGCGGGATTTTGGCTGCCGCGTCACCGGTGTCACCCTGTCGAACGAACAACTGGACTATGCCCGGGAGCGGATCGCCCGGGCCGGGCTCTCCGACCGGGTCGAGCTTAAAATCTGTGATTATCGCGATATCGACGAACAGTTCGACGCCATCGTCTCGATCGAGATGTTCGAGGCCGTCGGCGAAGCCCACTGGCCGGTCTATTTCGACCAGCTGGCCCATTGTCTCAAACCCGGTGGTCACGCCGCGCTGCAGGTCATCACCCTGCGCGAAGGCGATTTCGACAATTATCGCAGCACGGTGGACTTCATCCAGAAATATGTCTTCCCCGGCGGCATGCTGCCGCCGCCTTCGGCGCTGGCCCGCGAGGCGGCCCGGGTGGGTCTGGAAGATCTCGGCGCGCACATGTTTGCCGGCGATTATGCCGAGACCCTGCATCGCTGGCATGCGGACTTCAACGCCGCCTGGCCGAATATACGCGAGCTGGCTTTTGACGAGCGCTTTGCCCGGATCTGGCGCTATTACCTGGCCTATTGCGAGGCCGGCTTCAGGTCGGGGCGGTGCGATGTCGGCCAATTCGTCTATCGCAAACCGCTGACCACCACGCCCTGAGTCGCGGCTCTGGACCGCGCGCCCGATCCGCCGTCAAATACAGGCAGACGGGCGCATCGGCCATCGGGAGCAGACGCCATTGGCTTGGACAGAATACATTCGCTGCATCGCACCGGCAGGGTTGCTGACGCTGATCGGCCTGTTTCTGCCCGCGCCGGCGGCGGCCGAGCAAGCGCTGATCGCCGTGGCTTCCAACTTCACGCTGACGGCGCGCGAACTCAAGACACGCTTCGAACAATCCGGCGAGCATACCATTATCATCACCTCCGGCTCGACCGGGCGGCTCTACGCCCAGATCCTGCACGGCGCGCCCTTCGACGTGCTTCTGGCCGCCGACCAGGTCACGCCGCGCCGGCTTGAAACGCAGGGCAGGACGGTTTCCGGAACGCAATTCACCTATGCCAGCGGGCGTCTCGCGCTGTGGTCTCTCGACGGGACCGACACAGCCGGACCGGTCGAGCACAGGCTGCGCGAAGGCCGCTACCGCTCGATCGCCATTGCCAATCCCGAGCTCGCCCCCTATGGCGCCGCCGCGCGTGAGGCCTTGCAGGCGATGGGGCTGTGGCAGACGGCGCAGGAGCGGACCGTGACGGGGGAAAGCATTGCTGCCGTGCAGGCGATGCTGTCGACGGGCAATGCCGATCTCGGCTTTGTGCCAGTCTCGCAATTTACCGGCACGGATATGAGTGGCGCCGCGAATTACTGGGAAGTGCCGCAGCATCTCTACACCCCGATCCGGCAGGATGCGGTGTTGACGCTGCACGGGCAGGACAATGCGGCAGCGCGGGCCTGGCTTGAATTCCTGGCGAGCCCGGCGGCGCGCGATATCATATCGGCCCATGGCTATGACGTGGACGCGTAGTGCCCGATCTCGGCCCCCTCTGGCTCAGCCTGCATCTCGCAGCGGTGACGACGCTGATCCTGCTGGCGCTGGGCACGCCGCTGGCCTGGTGGCTGGCGCGCACGCGCTCGGGCATCAAGCCGGCGATCGAGGCCCTGACCGCCCTGCCGCTGATCCTGCCGCCAACGGTGATCGGCTTCTATCTGCTGATCCTGCTCAACCCCGCTTCGCCCATCGGCCATTTCTGGCTGACGCTGACCGGCGACACGCTGACCTTCTCCTTTTCCGGCCTGGTGGTGGCGTCGGTGATCTATTCCCTGCCCTTCATGGTGCAACCGCTGCAGAGCGCCTTCGAGAGCGTCGGGCGCGCGCCGCTTGAGGCGGCAGCCAGCCTGGGCGCCTCGCCACTCGATGCCTTCTTCTCGGTCGCCATGCCGCTCTCGACCCGCGGTTTTCTCACCGCCTCCATCCTGAGCTTTGCCCACACGATCGGCGAATTCGGCGTCGTCCTGATGGTGGGCGGCAGTATTCCCGGCCGCACGCGGGTGATCTCGATCGCCATTTTCGAGGAGGTCGAGACGCTCAATTACCACGACGCCCATTGGCTGTCGGGCGGGCTGATCGTGTTTTCCTTCGCCACGCTGCTGGCCGTCTACAGCCTCAATCGCCGGTTCCGCCTCCATGTCGGATAAGCGGCTCTCCCTGCGGCTGCGCGCGCAGCGCGGCGGGTTCGACCTCGATATCGAGGCGGAGATTCCCCTTGCCGGCATCACCGCAGTCTTCGGCCCCAGCGGCAGTGGCAAGACCAGCCTCCTGCGCCTGATCGCCGGACTGGACCGGCCGGAACAGGGCGAAGTGGCAATGGGTGACGCAGTGTGGAGCGATAGCGCGCGCAATGTGTTTATCCCGGCCCACCTGCGCCCGGTCGGGCTGGTCTTCCAGGATGCGCGCCTGTTTGCCCATCTCAGCGTCGCCGGCAATCTGGCCTATGGTCAGCGCCGCGCGGCTGGCAGAGCGAGCCGTTTCGACACCGAAACAATCATCGAGGCGCTCGGCCTGGCACCGCTCCTGCAGCGCCGGCCGGCCTCGCTCTCGGGCGGCGAGGCGCAACGCGTGGCGCTCGGACGCGCCCTGCTCGCCCAGCCCAGCCTGCTTTTGCTCGACGAACCGATGGCCGGGCTCGACCATGCGCGCCGGGCCGAACTCCTGCCCTATCTGGATACCGCGCTGCGCCAGCTGGATATTCCGGCGCTCTATGTCAGCCATTCCGTGGAAGAAGTGCTGCGCCTGTCGGACCGCGTCCTGGCACTCGCGCAGGGGCGCTGCATCGCGATGGGGCCGGCGGAGGACGTGTTTGAACGGCTCGATATCGATCCGTTCGAGCGCGAATTCGAATCCGGCTCGGTGCTGGCCGGCCGCCTGCTCGATCACGATGCGCGACTGCAGCTCAGCCGGATTGATCTGGGCGGGCAGACGCTTGAATTGCCGATGCCATCGGCGGTGCGGCCGGGCGAAACGGTGAGGCTGCGCATCCGCGCCCGCGATGTCGCCATCGCCACTGAACGCCCGCGCGGGATCAGCATCCGCAATATGCTTGAGTGCCGGATCCTCGCCATCGCCCCGGCCGATAACTCGCCCTATGCCGATCTGGTTCTGGCGCTCGAGACGGGCCAGCTGAAGGCCCGGCTGACGCGTGCCTCGGTCGAGGCGCTTGAGCTGGCGCCGGGCCAGAGCGTCCTCGCCCTGGTCAAGAGCGCCAGTTTCGATCGCAGCCCGGGCTAATGGCCGTACAGGCATGGCCTTGCCAAGCTCGCCGGAGCGCGTCAGAGCAGAGCCACAATCGCGATCAATTCGAGGAAACCGATGACACAGGCGACACCGGACCGGCCGCTCACCGGCCTGAAAGTGCTGGAACTGGCCCGCGTGCTGGCCGGGCCGTGGATCGGCCAGACCCTCGCCGATCTCGGCGCCGATGTGATCAAGGTGGAATCGCCGCATGGCGACGATACGCGCCAGTGGGGACCGCCCTGGATCGAGCATGATGGCGACCGTTCAGCGGCCTATTACCATTCCTGCAATCGCGGCAAGCGCTCGATCGCCCTCGACTTCACCAGGACGGCAGACCGCGATCTCGTGCTGGAACTCGCGGACGGCGCCGATGTGGTGGTGGAGAATTTCAAGGTCGACGGGCTGGCGAAATACGGGCTCGACTATGACAGTCTGTCGGCGCGCAATCCGCGCCTGGTGTATTGCTCGGTCACCGGCTTTGGCCAGACCGGCCCCTATGCCCACCGCGCCGGCTATGATCTGATGATCCAGGCGATGAGCGGCATTATGGACCTGACCGGCGAGGCCGACGGGCCGCCACAGCGCCTGGGCGTCGCCTTCGCCGATATCTTTACCGGGGTTTATGGCGTGATCGGCATCCAGGCGGCGCTGGCCCAGCGCGAGAAGACCGGGCTCGGCCAGCATGTCGACATGGCCCTGTTCGACACCATGATTGGCGTGCTGGGCAATCAGGCGATGAATTATCTCACCACCGGGATCGCGCCGCACCGCCTGGGCAATAGCCATCCCAATATCGTGCCCTACCAGGAATTCTCCGCCAGCGACGGCCATATCATCCTGGCCTGCGGCAATGATGGCCAGTTCGAGCGGCTGTGCGCGACGCTCGGCTTCGCGCCGGA
>JBNMNI010000058.1:0-7312 GCA_051275375.1 Maricaulis sp.
GCCTGGGTGCCGCGCGAGCGCTCGTTTCCCAGCGCCTGATAGGTAGCGGCGCCGTGGGCGAGAATATCGGGGACACTGGCGAGGGTGAGGACGTTATTGACGATGGTCGGCTTGCCGAACAGGCCGGAAATCGCCGGAATCGGCGGTTTGACCCTCACCTGGCCGCGCTTGCCCTCCAGGCTTTCGAGCATCGCGCTCTCTTCGCCGCAGATATAGGAGCCGGCGCCGCGGCGCAAAGTGAGATGGAAGCAGCGCCCGGAGCCGAGAATATCCTCGCCAAGCCAGCCGCGTGCCTGCCAGGCCGCGATCGCGGCGCGCATGGTGCGGATCGCGTCGGGATATTCGGAACGCAGATAGATCAGGCCCTGGGTCGCGCCGACGGCGAGCCCGGCAATCACCATGCCCTCGATCAGCAGGCCCGGATCGCCTTCCATCAGCATGCGGTCGGCAAAGGTGCCGCTATCGCCTTCATCGGCATTGCAGCAAATGTATTTTTGCTCGCCTGGCGCGTCAGCGGCGGTTTTCCATTTGATCCCGGCCGGGAAGCCCGCACCGCCGCGGCCGCGCAGGCCCGAAGTTGTGACGGCATCGATGGTGGCGGTGGATGACTGGGAGAGGGCGGCGCGCAGGCCTGTCAGACCGCCCGTCCGTTCGAATGCATCCAGATCGAGCGGGTCTATGACGCCGCAGCGGCGGTAAAGCAGACGGGTCTGTGCCCGCATCCAGCTCAGTGCCTCAACCGGACCAAGGGCCAGCGGCAGCGTCGCGGCGAAGGCCTGGTCGAACAGGCTCTCGACATCGGCTTCGCCAACCGGACCGAAGCCGTGGCGGACGCCATCGCGCTCGATTTCCAGCAGCGGCTCGAGCCACATCATGCCGCGCGAGCCGGTGCGCACCAGATTGAGCGCGATCCCGCGTTGGCGGGCAATGTCCTGCAGGCGCACGGCCACGGCATCTGCGCCGACCGAACGGGCCGCCGCATCGCAGGGCAGGAAGAGGGTGAGCGGCTCAGTCATCGCGGCCTGCTTTCGAGAGCGCCGCGGTGAGCCCATCAACTGTGGCACGCCCGATCAACCGCTCGCCAATCATCGCCGCTGGCCCAAGCGCACAATTGCCCAGGCAGTAGACGGCCTCGTGGGCGATGCCCGCGCGATCGAGTTCTTCGGCGAGCCGGTTTGCCCCGACCGACTGGCAGGCTTCCGCCCGGCACAGACGCAGTCGGTTGGCATCACGCGGCTCGGTCGTGAAGTCGGCATAGAAACTGCGCACACCCTGGATCTCGGCACGGGATATATTGAGATCGTGGGCGATGATACGCGCTGCTTCGTCGCTGACACAATTCTGCCCGGCCTGGACGTCATGCAGGATTTCAATCAGCGCATCGGCCCGGTGATCATGCCGCGCACAGATCTGTTGCGCTGTTTCAACTTCCGGCTGGGTCAAGCCATTCTCCGCTAAAACTATTGTGTGTTGCATACGATACTAGTCGGATATGCGCTCCAGGCCATCCCTTTGTCTTCGCCGGTCCGGCGCGGTCGGCAGGACCGCCGACAGGCCGCTTGGCTTGCTGCAGATGAATTCGCTGCGACGACCATACTGGCTGGACAGCATCGGGTACAGGCCGGGTCTGAGGACTGATCGGATCGGTCCGGCAGGCAGGGGATTTCGGGGCCCGCATGCGGGGCGGCAGGGGGGATTTTGCCTGATTGCTGCGAAAGGACAGGTTGTTCCCTGCAACTTGTTTGGTGTCGGGCGTAGCTATTCCCTAAGTCTCGTTAATCATAGCGTTAATGAAGGTTTCATGGTGGCGTTTCAGCCCTCCTGGAGCAGGCTTTCGGTCCGGAATTGCTCGAAACCGTGCTCGCAGGGCAGCGGGATTCTTTGACGGCATGACAGAATGCGTTGAAAGTGTGTGCTGGTGAGACTCTCTCTGCTCGAGTGCAGCCGTTGATGACCGCCAGGATCTACGCATTTGCGGGCCGAGCATTCCGAAGGGGCCGCAGCTGCAAAGACTGATTTGAGTGCCCGTGTTGACAGCGTGAGAACGCCTGGTCGGATCCGCTAGCGGTTGTCCTGGCCGGGATCGCAGTAGGAATGCAGCCCTGAGGGAAGTCATTTGGTACAGGATATCAATCTTGCCGGGCCGTCGAGCAAAGTGAATTGGCCATCGATCATCCGGAACTTCCGGATGTCCAAGCGATTGAAACAGGCCGCGCTGGCAGCCGATCTCGGGGTGACACAAGCCATGATCTCGCGCTGGGAGAATGGCGAGTCTGATCCGCCCGACCGGGTCAAGCGCCGCATGGCCGAGCTGGTGCAGGATGCCTTCGTTATCGCGCCGGCGCCGACCTGGGTCGATCTCGTCACGCTTAATCCGGGGATTGAATTCGTCACCGACTCTTCGGGGATGTTCAAGGCGATATCAGCCGGAGCGCTCGATCTGTTTGGCATTGAGCGCGAGGCGATCGAGGGCAGGGCGGCCAGCCGTTTCCTCGGCGGGGATTTCACCGAGACGATGGAAGCCCTGCGCACCAAGGGCATGTTTCGCAGCGATCTCGTCCTGGCGCAGAGCCTGGGTATGATCGAGGTCAATAACGGATCTGGTGTGAAAACGGTGATGTGTGACTTTATTCACTGGCCCCGCATTTCCGAAGTGCGCGCGATCTATTGCGTGCATTCCGGTGCCGTTATCGATGAGGCCGGGTATGAGCGCCGGCTGGAACAGCGTGGCCAGAAGATCGTCACCCGCAAGACATTCTGATCGTTAGAGACCGGCGCACAAAAAAGGGCGGCCCGGCGGGCCGCCCTTTGTGTTTGTCCGGGTGTTTATCCGGTCAGTTCCCGCGCTGCGCGTCGCGCAAGGCCCGGAATTCATTGCCTTCATACCAGTTCGGCCAAGCCTCGGAATTGGCCAGGCGTGCGCCGACATTATACAGCAGCGTCACGTCCTCAACCATGCCATCCATTTGCCAGTCGGCGGAGTATTCGTCGCCCGGGGCATGATAGCGATGGTCGCGGTAATCAATGCCGGCGGCCTCGCCAGCCTCGCGGCCACCCTCGATGAGATCGACGCCGCCATCGGCATACAGCATTGGCACGCCATGCTTGGCGATCGAGATATGGTCGGAGCGATAGAAATATCCCGCTTCCGGTGTCGGGTCCGGCACGATGTAGCGGTCCTGGGCAGCGGCTTCCTCGGTAAGGATATCCTCAAGCTCGGAAGCGCCATAGCCGACCACGATCATGTCGCGGGCACGGCCGGTTGGCAGGATGGCGTCGATATTGATGCCACCGACGGTCTGTCCGAAGGGCACGATCGGGTGTTCGCCATAATAGGCTGAACCGAGCAGGCCGGATTCTTCGGCCGTGACGGCGATGATCAGCACCGAGCGCTGCGGCGGGTTGGCGATAAAAGCCTGACCAATCTCGAGTATGGCAGCGGTGCCGGAGGCATTGTCGACCGCTCCGTTATAGATGCCGTCCTCGCCCTCGGGCACGTCCCGGCGGCCGATATGGTCCCAATGGCCGGTATAGAGCACGTATTCTTCCGGACGTTCCGTGCCGCGAACCATGCCCACGACATTGCGCGAATCCATGGTCCGCGTCGCATTGTGCAGCGTGCCGGCCGAGCTCAGCCCGGTCATGGGGACAGCGGTAAAGCCGGGTTGGGCGGCGCTGGCCGTCAGCGTGTCGAAGTCGAGCCCGGAGAGCTCGAACAAATGCCGGGCGACGTCCTCGGTGACCCAGCTTTCCACCTCGGCGAATGTGCCTTCACCGGGCGCACGGGCGAGGTCGAGCTGGGAGCCGGACCAGGAACCGGTAATCACATTCCAGCCATAGGAGGCCGGTGCGGTCTGGTGGATCAGAATGACGGCAGCGGCGCCCTGGCGGGCGGCTTCCTCGTATTTATAGGTCCAGCGCCCGTAATAGGTCATGGCATTGCCATTGAAGAGACCGCTCTCGGGATTGGCATAGCCGGGATCATTGATGAGCATAACCACGGTCTTGCCCGCAACATCGACGCCCTCATAATCATTCCAGCCATATTCCGGCGCCACAACGCCATAGCCGACAAACACCAGATCATTGCTGGCGACGGAGACTTCCGGCTGGTTCAGCTTGGTCCAGTAAACAATATCCTCGCCCATGCTGAGGTCGAGCGGTTCGTCGTTGAAAAACACGTCGAAATCCGAGTGGGCTGTATCAAGGGTCACTTCCAGCAGCGAAACCGGCTGGAAATAGCTGCCCTCATGGCCGGGCTCGAGGCCGATGCGGGCCATCTCGTCGGCGATCCACTGGCTGGCGGCGATGCCGCCGGGCGAGGCTGGTGCGCGGCCTTCAAAGCCGTCATCGGCCAGGGTCGAAATGCGGTAGCGCAGATCGGCTTCATTGATGTCGCTGCTCGTTGCAACAATGGCGGGCGCAAAGGCGGTCGCCGCCGTCACGTCATTTGTTTCTTCAGCAGGTTGCGTGCAGCCTGCGAGGGCCAGACCGCCGATCGCGGCGGCGAGAACCAGATATCTCATCCCGATTTCCCCTTATTCGGTTGGGCTTCGGCGCAATTGTGTGGCACATCCTGCACTGGAGCAAGACTTGTGCACGCTGCGGCCTGCAGAGGTTTGAGGGAATTGGGGTTTGACCAAACCTGAACGATGGTTCAGGTTTGGTTTCAAGCAAGTAGAGCCGGCGCCTTGATGTGACCGGACCATATCAGGGGAAAGACAATGACGGATAGTCCAGCCGGGTCGAAAGCGACCGCATTGCCGACAGCCGGTTATAGCAAACTGGTGATGCTGCTTCTCTTTCTTGTCTACGCCTTCAATTTTCTCGACCGCCAGATCATCTCGATCCTGGCCATTCCGATCAAGGAAGATCTGGGTCTGACCGATGAGCAGCTTGGCCTGCTCGGCGGCATCGCCTTTGCCCTGCTCTATTCGACGCTCGGCGTGCCGATCGCCTGGTTTGCCGATCGCATGAACCGGACCTGGATCATGACCGGATCCCTGCTGATCTGGAGCGGCTTCACCGCCCTGAGCGGTTTTGCCAACAATTTCATGCAACTTTTCCTCGCCCGGGTCGGTGTCGGGATCGGCGAGGCGGGCGGCGTTGCGCCGGCCTACACCATCATTGCCGACTATCATCCACCGGAGAAACGGGCGCGGGCACTGGCGATCTATTCGCTCGGGATTCCCGTCGGCAGTGCCTTCGGCGTGATCGCCGGTTCACAGATCGCCGGCGGCGGTATTTCCGACAGCCTCGACTGGCGATCGGCCTTCTTCATCGTCGGCCTTGCCGGCGTCTTTCTCGCACCGGTCTTCAAGCTTCTCGTGCGTGAACCGATCCGTGGCCAGTTTGACGGTGTTCCTGCCAAACGCCCTTCAGCACTGGAGACCGAGGCAGCCTATCCGCCCGCCAAGGCGCGGATTCTGTCGATTGCAGGCGCTTGCCTGTTTGCCTTGCCGAGTTTGCTGGCGATTTTCAGCATCACCGTTTTCGGTGGCGGCGCCATTCAGTCCGTCGGGCTTTTGCTGGCCGCCTCTGCAGTCGGTGCGGTCTGCGGCTGGTTCGCCGGCCAGTGGGTTAGCCGTTGCGCGCACTGGACGGTGCTGGCCATGGGCACAAGCGTCTTGATGTTGCTTCCCGGGCTGGTTGCCTGGGGCGTGCCTGCCTTGATGACCGGCGAGGGCTTCGGCCTCGGTGCCGTCGCCTGGCTCGTCGGCCGCGCCATCGCCGGTGCGCTGATTGGCGTCTTCTTCGTCTTCTTCCGCGAATTCATGAATCTCGCCCTGGAGAAGCCAAGCTTCTGGCTGATGATCATGGGCGCTTCGGCATCTTCGATGATGGGCTATGGCGTGTTTTTCTGGCTGCCCTCCTTCTTCGCCCGCAGCTTCCAGCTTTCGCTCACAGAGACCGGCTGGCTGTTCGGCGGTGTCCTCTTCGTCGCCGGGAGCCTGGGGATCGTCCTTGGCGGTGTGATGGGCGACTGGATCGGCAAGCGCAAACGCTCGGCCTTCGCCTTTGTGCCCGCGATCGCGTTTCTGATCTCGGCGCCGCTCTACTGGGCCGGCATCATGTCGCCCTCGGCCTCGCTGGCAGTCATCATCCTGTTCGTTCCGACGGCCCTGGGCCTGGCCTGGCTTGGACCGGTCCTGTCGGCCTTTCAGCACCTTTTCCCGCCACATCTGCGCACGAGCGGGTCCTCGGTTTTCCTGCTGATCAACAACCTCCTGGGCATTGGCGGCGGCGTCTATGTGCTGGGGCGGTTATCGACCCTGCTGGAGCCGACCTATGGCGAGGGCTCGTTGCGGATATCCATCCTGATAGGCTCCTGCCTCTACCTTGTTGCCGCCGGCTTCATGTTCTGGGCCGCACGCTATCTCGCCCGCGACTGGATGGAGCATGTCGCGGTGGAAGAGCCGAAACGAGTGATCGAGCCGGCCTGATGTCACAGGACTATAGCGATCATTTCTTCACCACTGCAGACGGACCGCGCCTGCATTATCGCGATTATGCGGCGGTGGGCGAAACCCGTGGGCTGCCGATCCTCTGCCTGCACGGGCTGACCCGGAATGTCCGCGATTTCGAAGAGCTTGCGCCGCGCCTTGCAGCGCTGGGGCGGCGGGTCATCATCGCCTCGCAGCGCGGCCGCGGGCGCTCCGATCCCGATCCGAAGGTGGAACGCTACCAACCGCTCACCTATGCGAGCGACATGATCGGCCTGCTCGACGCGCTGAAGATCGATCGCGCCGTGTTTATCGGCACTTCGATGGGTGGGTTGATGACGATGATTATTGCCGCGCATCAGCCGCAGAGGGTGGCGGCGGCGGTGATCAACGATATCGGTGCGGAAATCTCTGCCATCGGGCTCGACCGGATCAAGGCCAATATCGCAAGCCGCGACCCGGTGAAGACCTGGGATGAGGCGGCGGCGCGATCGCGTGAGGCCAATCTGGCGGCCTTTCCCAAGCGCGCGGATGATACGGCCTTCTGGCTCGATTTCGCCCGCAAGACCTGGACCGAAACCGGCGATGGCCACATTGCCCTGGCCTATGACGGCGCGATTGTCGACCAGATCGACAGTAGTGCAGTCCCGCCGGACATGTGGCCGTTCTGGGAACCGTTCAGGGCTATCCCTGTCCTGCTGATACGCGGAGGCATCAGTGATTTGCTGACGGCGGAAACGGCGGCGGAAATGAAGCGGCGCAAACCCGATCTCGATTTCGTTGAAATTCCCGATATCGGCCACGCCCCCTTCATGGTCGAGCCGGAGGCCTGGAACGCGATCGAGGCCTTCATCGCCCGGGTGGATTAG
>JBNMNI010000059.1:0-7163 GCA_051275375.1 Maricaulis sp.
GGGCCATGGCCCGGAATGATGCGGGTGTCGTCGCCGGCGATTTCCAGCCCGCGCTCCATGCCGGCAATATAGCCATCCACCGAACCGCCAGCCGACAGATCGATATAGGGGAAGCGCCCGGAGAAGAAGACATCGCCCATGTGCAGGACATTGGCTTCACGGAAATAGACGACCGCATCGCCATCGGTATGGGCCGCCGGGATGTGGCTGATCTCGACCGTCTGGCCGTTCATATGGAAAGTCAGGTCCTGGCCGAAGGTCAGGATCGGCAGGGTGCCGGGCGCATTGGCCCACTCGGCCTCGGCAGCTTCGAGCCGGACGCGGACATTGGTCTGCGCGGCGATAATGCTGCCCCCGGCGGCAAAATGGGCGTTCCCGCCGGTATGATCGGCGTGCCAATGCGTGTTGACGATAAAGCGCGGGGCCTCGCCGCCCGAAATCTCGACGACGGCGCCTTCGATCGCGGCACCGCTATCGGGCAGCTGGTCATCGACCAGGACAATGCCGTCGGGCCCGTTCAGCAGGCCGAGATTGCCGGCGCGGTCGGTCGACAGCATGTAGATGCCATTGCCCAGATCGGTGGAGGCGACGCTGATATCAGGCTGCTCCTCCTGGGTGAAAACAACTGCCGCCTGGGCGGGCAGGGTGTTGAAGCTCAGCAGGGCCGCAGCCGTGGTGATGGCAAGACGAAAGCGCATGATATCCCCTTTTGAAAATCGCCGGCCTGTCAGTCCGGGCCGTCGTCGGGAGATATAGGAGATTTTTTCCCGTTTGCACCCCTGGTGCCCGAATCATCCGTCACCCGGTCAGGGTCCGGTGCAGATTCGCCGCGCCGGCCAATGAGCGGTTCGAGCGCCAGACCCAAGCTCGCCCCGAACACAAGCCCCGCCGCGAGCGCATGCGCGGCGACGCCAATCCCGGCGCCCAGGGCGATGCCTGTCGCAATCACAACGCCGGAGACTCGTCGGCTGGCCCTCATCTTTTCCTCCCCAATCCCATGAATCTTTACCCCCTATTCACCGTGTCGGGCACAGGGATAGGGTGGAGGAATTTCCCATGCGCCGCCTCGCTGCCCTGTTTGCCCTTATCTGCCTTGCCGCGCCGCTACAGGCGCAGGAAACCGGGCAGCCGACCCCTTCGGGGCAGGAAGTGCCGCGCTTTGTCAGTCTGAAATTCGATGTCGCCAATGGCCGCTCCGGTCCAAGCCGGGCACATCCGGTCGCGTGGCGCTATGTCCGCGCCGGACTGCCGGTTGAAGTCATCGCCGAAACGCCGGACTGGCGCCGCGTCCGTGATCCTGACGGCGAAGTGACCTGGATGCACCGCTCCATCCTGTCCGGGCGTCGCACCGTGATCACTCTGGCCGACACCCCCCTGCGGGCGCGCGCCGATGAAGAAGCCCCCGCCGAAGCGGTCGCCGAATCCGGCGTGATTCTCGCCCTCGAGCGCTGCCGAACCGGCTGGTGCCGCGTGGAAGGCCAGGGATATCGCGGCTGGGCAAGGGCGGAGGCGCTCTGGGGCGTCTATGCCAGTGAGCGCGGCGACGACCCCGCAGGCGAAAATGACGGCACCCCCGCCTTGAGCGGCTCTCTTGCGCGTGATACCGCTCTGCGTTGATCCACCTGATTTTCACGCAAGATCGGGTTCTAATTCCTAGCCCGGTGACCGGTAGCGTGTGCTGCCTTCCCTGCGGCGCAGCCGATCGGTTACATGACTGAACGCCAAAGCTCATTTAGCTACGAAGATCTGATCGCCGCCGGAGATGGTGGCCTGTGGGGCCCCGACCGGTCCCGCCTGCCAGCCCCGCCCATGCTGATGATGGACCGCATCATTCATATCAATGATGATGGCGGCGAACACGGCAAGGGACACATCGTCGCTGAACTCGACATCAATCCAGACCTCTGGTTTTTCGCCTGTCACTTCAAGGGTGACCCGGTGATGCCGGGCTGTCTCGGTCTTGACGCGATGTGGCAATTGGTCGGCTTCTTCCTGTGCTGGAAAGGCAATCCCGGCAAGGGGCGGGCGCTCGGCGTCGGCGAAGTGAAATTCACGGGCGAAATTACGCCCGAGACGAAAAAGGTCCGTTACGTTATTGAACTGAAACGGGTGATCCAGCGCAGGCTGATCATGGCAATCGGTGATGGCCATGTCGAAGCCGATGGCAAGATCATTTATACGGCCAAAGACCTGCGCGTGGGCCTGTTCCAGCCCGACCAAGCCAAAACAGACTGATCCAGGAGTTTTCGATGCGCCGTGTTGTCATCACCGGTCTCGGCATAATTTCTCCCATCGGGAATAATGCCGCTGACGTTACCCAGTCCCTGCGCGAAGGCAAAAGTGGCATTCGCCACATGGAAAGCTTCGCGCAATACAATTTCCGTTGCCAGGTTGGCGGCAAGCCGACGGTCGATCCGGCCGAGCATGTCGACAAGCGGATCTACCGCTTCATGTCGGAAGGCGCCGGCTGGAATTACATGGCGATGGCCCAGGCGATCGCCGATGCCGGCCTGCCCGATTCGGACGTTTCCAATGTCCGCACCGGCATCATCATGGGCTCCGGCGGCCCCTCGGCCGGCACGATTGTCGCCGCCGCCGATATCACCCGTGAAAAAGGCCCCAAGCGCATCGGACCCTTCGCGGTTCCCAAGGCGATGAGCTCGACGGCCTCGGCAACGCTGGCGACGCCGTTCAAGATTCTCGGCCTGAATTACACCATCACTTCGGCCTGCACGACCTCGCTGCATTGCATCGGCGCGGCCACCGAGCAGATCCAGTGGGGCAAGCAGGACGTCATGTTCGCCGGCGGTTGCGAGGAGATCCACTGGGCCCTCTCCAACCTGTTCGACGCCATGGGCGCCATGTCGACCAAATACAATGACACCCCCGAGCTTGCCTCGCGGGCCTTCGACAAGGATCGCGACGGCTTCGTCGGTGCCGGCGGTGCCGGTGTGGTCGTGCTCGAGGAATATGAGCGCGCCAAGAAGCGCGGCGCCACGATCTATGCCGAAGTGACCGGCTATGGCGCCACCTCGGACGGGTTCGACATGGTCGCCCCGTCCGGCGAGGGTGCTGTCCGCTCGATGAAACTCGCGCTGGAGACCGTCAACGGCCCGGTTGATTATCTCAACCCCCACGCCACGGCGACTCCGGTTGGAGACATCAAGGAGATGACCGCGGTGAAGGAAGTCTTTGGCGATGCTGCGCCGATGATCTCCGGCACGAAATCCATGACCGGCCACTCGCTGGGCGCCGCAGGCGTGCACGAGGCGATCTACACATTGCTGATGATGAAGCACGGTTTTGTCGCCCCCTCGATCAATATTTTCGAGATGGATCCCGAGATCGCGGCGCTCAATCTGCCGATCATCACCGAGACCCGCGATGCTGATATCCGGACCGCAATGTCGAACAGTTTCGGCTTTGGCGGCACCAATGGCACTGTCGTATTCCAGAAAATCTGATCCCGCATTTCCCTGTGATCGCAGGCGAGGAGATACATGATGAGTGAGAGCCAATTCCCGGCCGGGAGCCTGATGAAGGGCAAACGCGGCCTGATCATGGGCGTCGCCAACAAGAATTCCATTGCCTGGGGCATTGCGCAGCAATTGTCTGCCCAGGGCGCCGAGATTGCCTTCTCTTATCAGGGGCAGGAATTGGAGCGCCGCGTGCGGCCACTGGTGGAAAGCCTCGGCGGCGAGCCTTTCATGGTCGCAGCCGACGTCACCGACGAGGCCTCGATGGACGCCTGTTTCAAGGCGCTTGAAGACAAGTGGGGCACGATTGATTTCCTCGTCCACGCCATCGCCTTTGCCGGCAAGGACGAGCTGGTTGGCTCCTTTACCGAAAACACCACCCGTGAGGGCTGGCGCCGGGCGCTGGAAATCTCCGCCTTCTCCTTTGTCGATGCCGGCAAGCGCGCCTCCCATCTGATGCCCAATGGCGGCGCGATGATCACGCTGACCTATCTCGGCTCGGAACGCGTCGTCCCCTCCTACAATGTCATGGGCGTCGCCAAGGCGGCGCTGGAAGCCTCGATGCGCTATATGGCGCGCGATCTCGGCCCTGTCGGCATTCGCGTCAATGCGCTCTCGGCCGGACCGATGCGCACTCTCGCCATGGCTGGAATCTCCGGCGGCAAGGCCCTGATGCGTACCGGCCGCGAATGGTCGATGATGAGGGAAGACACCCGGATGGAAGGCGTCGCCGGCGCGGCGCTCTACCTGCTCAGCGATCTTGGCCTGTCCTGCACCGCCGAAACCCTCCATGTCGATGCCGGCTTCCACGCCGTGGGTGTGCCGAGCATGGAAGGCGATGACTGACCGTCAGTGCTGAAGACTTGAAGAGACGAAAACCCCCGCCGGATCGCTCCGGCGGGGTTCTTCGTTTCAGGCCCTGGGCACTGGCCTTATTCCGTTGAATCCTCCGGACCGTCCGGTGCCCCGCGCGGGTCATCGATTGGCTTCACCCAGCGGTCGAGCCAATCAATGCTCTCAGCCAGAACGTGCAGCACGCTCTCGCGACCGCGATAGCCATGGCTTTCATAGGGCAGCATGACCAGCCGCGCCGTGCCGCCATTGCCCTTGATCGCGGCAAACATGCGCTCGGACTGGATCGGGAATGTCCCCGAATTATTGTCGAGCTCGCCATGGATCATCAGCATGGGCTCATTGATCGCATCGGCGTGCATGAAGGGACTGAGCTCGAAATACACCTCCGGGGCTTCCCAGAAGGTGCGCCGTTCGGACTGGAAGCCGAAGGGCGTCAGGGTCCGGTTATAGGCGCCCGAGCGGGCAATGCCGGCGCGGAACCGGTCGCTCGCGGCGAGCAGGTGGGCCGTCATGAAGGCACCATAGCTATGCCCGGCGATCGCCACCCGCTCGCCATCGCCAAAGCCCAGCGCCACCGTCTCGTCGATCGCGGCTTCAGCGGAGAGCACCAATTGCTCGATGAAGGTATCATTGACGGTCAACGGATCATCCCCGACCACCGGCATGGTGGCGTTCTCGAGCAGGGCATAGCCCTGGGTGACGAGAAAGCGCGGGCTGGTGCCCTCGATCCGGGTGAATTGCCATGGCGAACCGCGCACCTGACCCGCCGTTGCGGCGTCATTATATTCCAGCGGATAGGCCCAGATCAGAACAGGCAGTTGATCGCCCTCCTGATAGTCAGCCGGCAGATAAAGCGTCGCCGACAGGGGCACGCCGTCGGCGCGCTCATAGGTGATCAGGCGGCGGGAGATGGCGTTGAGTTGCGGATGAGGGCTCTCGAAATGCGTCAGCGCCGTCTCATTTTCGTCGGCATGCAGATAGAGATTGGCCGGCGTGACCGGATCCTCGCGTGAGATCAGGAAGGAGGAAGCGTCGGGCGCAACAAGGCTGACAACGCTCTCATAGACCTCGCCGCTATTGCGCCAGATCTCCTCGGTCTCGAAGGTCTCGAAATTCACCCGGCGCAGGAAGGGGCGATTGCCCTCCGGGGTGGCGCCGTCGCCGGCAAGATACATGAAACCATTCTCGACCCCGATGACGCCCTGGCCATATTCATTGCGCACAGTCAGTGGATTGCCGGGATCGGCATAGGCGTCCTGGTTATTGCGCTCCTCGGCCAGACGCGGCGCGGTTTCGGGATCGCCGAAATCGACCAGCCAACGCCGGATGACCCGCGTATCGCGATCATATTCGACCGCAAAACCGGTCTCGCCGATATTGGTGAACTGGGTCCCGTAATAGCGATCTTCGGTCCGCAGAATCTCCGTCGGCTCGCCGTCGAACGGGGCTTCGAGTGCCCAGACGCTGTCACGCTGATCGATCTCGACCCGCGGATCGCCGCCATCGAGTGCCTCGGCCCAGATCAGACGCGCCGGGTGTGAAGCCTGCCAGCCAATATTGCGCCGCCCGGTGACCACGCCGCCGATCGGGACTGCGTCGGCAATCGGTTGCTCGGCAATGCGGGCGACCACACGGCCGCGCAGGTCCAGGACGTCGCTACGGTCAGCCAGGTTGTACCAAGGCTGCAGGAATGAGAATGGCCGGCGGATCGACTCCGCGAGGATGTAATCGCCACCGGGAGCAGGGCTGGCGCTGTAATAGAGGCCCGGCTCACCGAGCCGGCGCAGATTGCGGCCATCGGCATTGACCAGGACGAGCTGGCTGCTCGCCAGCCAGGCGAACAAGTCCGCATCGTCTGCATCCTGCAGCAGGTCCTGGTAGGTGCGGATCGGTGATTCCTGACCGCTGGCTTCCTGGATCACGGGCCCATCGGGCACGCGCGACCGCACAGGTCTGGGGCCCCGGTCCGGCGAGACCAGGCTGACCAGGAGCGTTTCGCCGTCAGGCATCCAGCTGACCGGCGAGAACACGGCATTGATACCCGACGCAATGATCTGGCGCGCCCGCGCCCGGGCGACATCAACGACCCAGAGGCTCAACTGGCCGTTCCGGGTCACCACCATGGCGATTTTCGAGCCGTCATGGGACCAGCTGATATCCGAAAGCCCGACATCGTCCGGCAAGGCGACCGGCCTTTCCCGGCCGGTCGCGATATCCAGCAGACTTAGCCCGACAACAGTGCGGGGCCCGTGGCGGCCATTGGTCTCTGCATCCAGTCTAAGCCC
Source organism: Maricaulis sp. (assembly GCA_051275375.1). GTDB lineage: Bacteria > Pseudomonadota > Alphaproteobacteria > Caulobacterales > Maricaulaceae > Maricaulis. The sequence continues at coordinate 6,617 of JBNMNI010000059.1, forward strand.
GGCCAGCCGCTCCATCGGACGCGCCAGTTCGGAGACGGGTGGAAGGCTTTCGCGTTCCAGAAGCGCGATCGTATCCCGTGTCGGAGAGGCTGAGGTCCATGGAGTCGGCTGCGCATCGACAATATCGACGATCTCCTGGGGCGGCAGCCGGTAGGCCTCCTGGGAGTGCGCCACCACGCCCAGACTCGTCAGAATTGCCGATACCGCACAAGCGCCTGCTCTCCACCATGCCTGGACTGCCGTCATCATTCATTCCCCCCTTGCGCGCAGGCCGCAAGGGCGACCCAGATTGTGCCTGGAAGAGTAGATGAGATTGAGATTGGCGGGTCTGAAAATTTGGTAATGTAAGCTCGAACTACACCGTCGCACTCACCGCGCGGCCGCTTTGCGGCGTGGCCCGCCACTTAAGCCCCATCACCGGCCGCAGCAGCGGCACCCGTTTCACCAGCTCATAGCCCAGCCCGCAGCCGATCACGGTCATCGCGACCAGGATCCAGAACTCGGTCCAGACGTCGAAGCCCATGCTTCCGATCCAGAAGCCGCCGAC
>JBNMNI010000060.1:0-7135 GCA_051275375.1 Maricaulis sp.
CCGCGCCGAAGGTGAGGCTTATCGATGCGCTGCGCATCGGCGCGGTCTTCGGCGTGTCCGAAGGCGCGATGTGCCTGATCGGCTGGAGTTTCGCGATCGCCCTTGCCGATATCGTCACGGCGGTCGATCACTGGATCGCGCTGATCCTGTTATCGGTGATCGGCGGACGCATGATCCGCGAAGGCCTGTCGCCGCCGGATGAAGCGCGCCCGGCAAAGCGTCACACCGTGCTGGGCACGGTGCTGACTGCGATCGGCACCAGTATCGATTCGGCCGCCGTGGGCATCGCGCTCGCCCTGGCCGGCGGTTCGGCCTGGGCGGCGCTGGCGATCGGGATGACCTCGTTTGCGATGAGTTCGGCGGGCTATTATGCCGGCCCCCATCTCGGTGCCCGGCTTGGCCGCCATGCGGAAATCGCCGGCGGGGCCATTCTGATCGCGATCGGTGTGTCGATCTTCATCAGCCATATGACCGCCGCCTAACGGTCAGGCGATCACGAACAGGCCATCGACCTCGACCGCCGCGCCCAGTGGCAGGACCGGGCAGGACACGGCCGAACGGGCATGCCGGCCGGCATCGCCAAACACGGCGACCATCAGGTCGGAACAGCCATTGATCACTTTGGGAATATCGGTGAAGCCCGGCACGGCGGCGACGAAGCCGCCCAGCTTGACGACGCGTTTCAGCCGCGAGAGGTCGCCGCCACAAGCCAGTTTGAGCTGGGCGATCAGATTGATCGCGCACAGCCGCGCCGCGGCCTGGCCGGCCTCGACATCCATGTCCAGTCCAAGCGTGCCCTTGACCAGCCCGTCCGGCCCGATCGAGACCTGGCCGGAGATATAAACCTGGTCGCCGGTACGCACGAAGGGGACGTAATTGGCGACCGGTGCGACGGGCTCGGGCAGGGTAATGCCCAGTTCGGTCAGGCGATTTTCAAAGGCGGACATGGGGGCTCCTCGTGCGGGGTTTCGACAGCGCAAATAAGCGAGCTTGCCCGTCTATGCAATCATTCCGCCCGTTCAGGCCGTGGCTTGGGCTTCAAGGCGCGCCCCTTGATCACCGCATCGCCGCCAAATTTTGCCCGCGCCCTGTCCATCGCCCGCTCTGCTGTCGCACGGCGGATCGCATTGGGATCGAGCAGATCGCCACTATCACCGAGATGGTCCTGCAGGCCGGAAAACCCGATCCCGATCAGGCGAAACCGCGTGCCGTCGATCTCCGGCGCCAGCAATTCGCGCCCGACCTTGAACAGGGTGTCGGCCAGCTGGCTCGGCTCATTGAGGGTGCGCCGGCGGGTGCGGCTGCGAAAATCCGATGTCTTCAGTTTCAGCGTGATCACCGAGCCGGAAATCGCCTTGGCCTTCATCTGATCGGCCACTTTGACGCATTGGCGCCAGAGCTGGTCTTCGAGCGGTTTCAACTCGCTGTAATCGGAATTGAAAGTGGTTTCCGAGGAAACGCTCTTGCGTTCGCTTTCCGGCTCGACCTTGCGATGATCCTCGCCGCGCGCCAGCCGTGCCAGGCGATAGCCGAAATCGCCATAGCGTTTCGCCATTTCGCGGTCACTCTGGCGGCGGATATCATTGAGGGTGCGCAAGCCATCGCGTTCCAGTTTGGCGGCGAAGGCCGGGCCGACGCCATAGATGGAGCGCACCGGGCGCGGTCCGAGAAAATCCATCGCCTCGGCCTGGCCGATCACCGCGAACCCGTCCGGCTTGTCGAGATCGGAGGCGGTCTTGGCGAGGAATTTGTTGAAGGACAAACCCACCGAGACCGTGATCCCGACCTCGGTCTGGACGCGGCGCTGCAGTCTGAGCAGGGTGAGGGCAGGCGGTGCGCCGTGCAGGCGCGTGGTGCCGGACAGATCGAGAAACGCCTCGTCGATCGAGAGCGGTTCCACCAGCGGCGTCACATCGCGCATCATCTCGCGGATATGGCCGCCCACGCGGGCATATTTGGCATGATCGCCGCTGATCACCACGGCGTCAGGACAGGCTTTCAGCGCCTTGAACATCGGCATGGCCGAGTGCACGCCATACATCCTTGCGACATAGCAACAGGTCGAGACCACACCGCGCTCGCGGCCGCCAATGATGACCGGCTTGTCGGCCAGCTCCGGATTGTCGCGCTTCTCGACGGCGGCGTAAAATGCGTCGCAATCGATATGGGCAATCGACAGGCTGTCCAGCTCGCCATGAAATAAATGCCGGTGCGAGCCGCAGGCCGGGCAGGAATCGACCGGCCTTGCCAGCGGTGTCAGGCAGACGCGGCAATAGCCCGGGCCGTTCATGGTGCCGGCCAGAGCCAGGCCGCCCCGCGCACGCCGGAACTGTCGCCATGTCGATGCGTGACGATCCGGCTGCGCACCGTGTCGGAAAACAGGAATGCGGGCAGGCGCGCCGTGACACGCTCCACCAGTGCGGGCGCATTGGACACGCCGCCGCCGAGCACGACGGTGTCGGCATCGATGATGTTGAGCACGCTGGCGATACCGCGCGCCAGCCGGTCGCTGTGCAGGGCGACGCTATGGCGCGCCGCAGCATCGCCGGCTGCGGCCGCCGCGAAGATCTCCGCCGCGTCGAGCCTGCCGCCATTGCGGCTGGCATGGTCACGCGCCAGCCCGGGCCCGGAGAGCCAGGTTTCATGGCAGCCCGTCTTGCCGCACCAGCAGCTTGCGGCGGGCGCATCTGATTCGTTTGGCCAGGGCAGCGGGTTGTGGCCCCATTCCCCGGCAATCCCCTGGGCGCCGCGCAGTAATTTTCCATCAATCGCAATGCCGCCGCCGACACCGGTTCCCAGGATGATTCCGAACACGATACCGGCGCCTTCGCCGGCGCCATCGACCGCTTCAGACAGGGTGAAGCAATCGGCATCATTGGCCAGCCGCACCGGGCGGCCGAGCTTTGTCTCGATATCGCGTGCGAAGGGACGGCCATTGAGCCAGGTCGAATTGGCGTTCCGCATCAAACTGGTAGCGGGGCTGATCGAGCCGGGATGGCCGATCCCGACCGGATTTCCGCCGCCATATTCCCGCTCGATCGCTGTCACCAGGCCGGCAATCGCCTCAAGGCAGCCAGGATAGGTTTGCGGTGCCGGGACACGCAGACGCTGAATGACCGCGCCGGCCGCATCCATGGCGACCGCCTCGATTTTTGTTCCGCCCAGATCAATGCCGATTCGAATCATGCTTTCGCCGCTTTCCGGTGCCGCTATACTGGCAAGACTGATATTTGTTCTTATCTTGTTCCTTTTGGCGATGAAAGTGGCCGCCGACTCATTGTTGGTTAAGGAAGATCGGGTTTACTGCGGATGGGGTTCAACAGGCGCGTTATAAGCGCTCAAACAACGGGAAGCGCGTCATCGACATGCTGCAGGTCATGCCCAAAAAGGTCCTGATTGTCGAAGACAACGAGCTGAACATGAAACTGTTCAACGATCTGCTCGAGGCTCATGGCTATGAGACCTTGCAGACCAAGGACGGTTTCAAGGCCATGGAAATGGCACGCGAGCATTTGCCCGACCTCATCCTGATGGATATCCAGCTGCCGGAAGTCTCCGGCCTGGAAGTCACCAAATGGCTCAAGGATGACGAAACGCTGTGCTCGATTCCGATCGTTGCCGTGACAGCCTTTGCGATGAAGGGCGATGAGGAAAGGATTCTTCAGGGCGGCTGCGAGGCCTATCTTTCGAAACCGATCACCGTCACCACCTTTATTGAAACCGTCCGTCAGTTTCTCGATTAGGGGGCGATGGGATGAGCGCGCGAATCCTGGTTGTCGATGACCAGCCTGCCAATGTCCGTCTGCTTGAGGCCAAGCTGCAGGCCGAGTATTTCGACGTCTGCACGGCTGAGGACGGCTTTGCCGCGATCGAAGTCGCCAGGGCCGAACAGCCCGATCTGATTTTGCTCGATGTCATGATGCCCGGCATGGACGGCTATGCGACCTGCCGCCGCCTGAAGGACGATAGCCGCACCCGCCATATTCCCGTCGTGATGGTCACGGCGCTCGACCAGCGCGATGACCGAATTCGCGGCCTGGAATCCGGCGCCGATGATTTCCTCACCAAACCGATCGACGATGTCACGCTCTTCGCCCGCGTGCGCTCCCTGCTTCGGCTCAAGGCCGTGCTGGATGAATTGCGCTATCGCGAATCCAGCGATGCGCTCAACTCGATCATGTCCGAGCCGGTCGGCGATGATGAGTCCGTCGCCCAGGCCGTCATCGTCAGCGCCGATCCGCGCGCCGCGACCCGTTACGCCGCCGCCATGCCGCCCCAGGTGCGCACCCAGGTCGAACATGAGCCCGCCGCCGGCCTTGCCGCGGCGCGCAAGAATGCCGACCTGCTCGTGGTTGATCTGACCAGTCCGGGATTTGACGGGCTGCGCCTGTGTGCCCGGGTCCGCTCCGACGTGGCAACGCGGCAGATGCCGATCATCGCCGTGGTCAGTCCGGGCGATGTCGGCAATGCGGTGCGGGCGCTCGATCTGGGCGTCAATGACATCATCCATCGCCCGGTCGATGCCGGCGAGATGATGGCGCGCGTCAGAACGCAATTGCGCCGCAAACGCTATGCCGACCGGTTGCGCAGCCAGCTCGACGAGAGCCTGGAAATGGCTGTCACCGATCCGCTCACCGGCCTTCACAATCGCCGCTATATCGCCTCGCGCCTGCGCCAGGCCGTCGAGAGCGCCAATAATGGCGGTGCCCCGGTTTCACTGCTGATTGCCGATATTGATCATTTCAAGCACATCAATGACGAGTACGGTCATGAGGGCGGTGATCGCGTCCTGCGCAGTTTTGCCGAACGCCTGCTGCGCGATCTTCGCGCCCTCGACCTGGCCGCCCGCTATGGCGGCGAGGAATTTGTCATTGTCATGCCCGGAGCCGGGCTGGCGGAGGCGCGGATTGCGTCGGAACGCCTGCGCGCTTCGATCGCGGCCGATCCATTCCTGGTCGGCGATGATCGCTCCGCCCCGGTCACGGTCAGTATCGGCTTCGCCCAGGCCCAGATCGGCGAGAGCGCCGATACCCTGCTGCGGCGGGCTGATGAAGCCCTCTATGTCGCCAAGGAAGAGGGTCGCAATCGGATCGAGGCCGCCGCCAACGCGGCTGCCTGATACCGGCCAGACGATTCACAGCGATTAATCACCAAGTGAATGCCGCAAACACGTAGAAGGCCGCAGCGTGTGCTGCAGCCTGATCTACGCTTGGCAAGTCAGACGGAAGACCGTCTTACTTGATTTTGCCTTCTTTGAATTCGACGTGCTTGCGGGCGACCGGGTCGTACTTTTTGAGCACGAGTTTTTCGGTCATGGTGCGCGCATTTTTCTTGGTCACGTAGAAATATCCCGTGCCAGCCGTGGAGTTCAGGCGGATCTTGATAGTAGTAGGTTTCGCCATGGCTCAGTCGTCCTGATGCTGCGCGCGCGCTCGGCCCCATGCCGTCGCGAGAGCGCGCGAACATACGCAAGGCGCAGCAGGTGTCAACTGGTGCGAGCGGCTTTGTGGTGTGTCGCGGCGAGGAACAGCAGATAGGCGCCCGCCGTCACGCCGAGCACAACGAGCACACCGGCCGGCCCGAAACCGTCCATCGCCACGCCGGCAGCGGGCGGCGAGAGCAGTGAGCCCAGCCCGTAGGCGAAAATGAAGGCCGCATTGGCCGCTGCGATCCGCCCGCCCGTGAAGCGTTCGCCCAGCAGCGACAGTCCGACCGTATAAAGACCGCTGGCGACGCCGGACTGGATGAACAGGATCGGCAGGAGCAGGCCCAGCCTTGTGCCCGCCATCCAGATCAGCAGCGGGCCGAGCGTCGCGACCAGGGCGATGGCGGTCAGCGTGCCGCGCCGACCGGTGCGGTCGGCGATCCAGCCGAGCGGGATCTGGAAAAACAGGATGCCCATCGCCACTGCGAACACCATCATCCCGATCGAAACCGCGTCCAGCGCGATGCGTTCGGCATAGACCGGCAGCATGGAGAAAATCAGGGTTTCGATCGCGCCGAAGGCCAGGCCCGCCAGAATGGCCGCAGGTGCCGATCCGGCCGCACCGAGGATCGCGCTCATCGATGAGTCCTCGCGCGCCGGGGCGGTGGCCTGGGGGCCCTTGAGCAGGGCAACCGGTGCGATGCCGAGCAGGAAAATTCCGCTGGCGAGAATGAAGGGCAGATCACCGGCCGTGCTGAAGCCGGCAAACAACAATCCGCCAATCCCGAAACCGCCGGCCAGGGCGGTGCCGTAGACGCCGAGCATGAAGGCGCGGCGTTGCGGCGTCACGATCTGGTTGATCCAGGTTTCGGAGATGACGAAAACAACCGTGATCAGGCAACCTACGGCGAAGCGAAGGATGAACCAGGGGGTAACGGAGGGCAGGATCGGGAATAACAGGAAGACAGCGGCCGCGAGTACCAGGGCCGCGATCAAAAGTGTCCGCGCCGGCGCCATCGCCATCAGCCTGGGCACGAGCGGCGCCATGGCCAGCGTCGACAAGGCCGAGGCCGCGCCATTCAGCCCGACCACGAGGGCCGAGCCGGTCAGGCGCTCAAGGTGCAATGAAATCAACGGCATGGAAAGACCGAACACAATGCCGCACACCACGGCACAGCTGATCGCGGCGATCAGGGAGCGGTTATTGCCGTATTGTGGAGCATTGAGCAGCGCGAACATGGCTCAGCTATACTGAGGCCGGCGCCGCGCGTCAGCGCAAATCTGCACGTCGCCCGGTCACAGACTTGTCACCGCCATTTTGCCACGAACGTTGCGAATCCAACGGGTTGGCTGGGGTGAGGGGGGCAAAACGCGCTCCAGTTCGTCGAGCACGAAATGCGTTACCATCGGCAAATCCAGCGCATGCGCCTGTGCCAGCGGCACCCATTGCACATCTTCCAGCTCGGAGCTGGGTTCAGGGGCCCGGTCATCGCACAAGGCACTGGCATCGGCAGTAAAAAACCAGGTGTCGAAACGCCGCGAGCGGCCCGGCGGCGTTACTGCGCGGGTGATCAGGCGCAGCCCTGACAGGTCCGGCACCACACCGGAGGCGCGAAACGGGGCCCAATTGAGATGCCGCGAGCGGATCGCGCCCTCACGGGCGATCAAAAGTCCTGTCTCTTCAGCAGTTTCGCGCACAGCTGCCATCGC
>JBNMNI010000061.1:0-7066 GCA_051275375.1 Maricaulis sp.
TCCCGTTCATCACGCCTTCGACCGATAGCACGGCGCCGGTCTTGCTGACCCGGTCGAGCGTCTCGAGGATGGGTGCGCCGCCCCCGACCGCCGCGGAATAGCGCAATTGCCGGCCGCTCTCGCTGGCAAGCGCGTGCAGCCGGTCGTAATCGAGCGCGATCACGGCCTTGTTGGCCGTGACCAGATGCATGCCGTCGCGCAGCACGGACTGGCTGAGGCTGCGCGCTGCACCGGTACCGCCCATCGTCTCGACGACGATGTCGGGATGGCCTTCGAGTGCTTCGGCCATATCCTGCGTGAAGCGCAGCCCGCGCGGACCCGTGCGGGCGTGCTCGACGGCGTCGCGGACCAGGACCGGATTGAGCTGGAAGCGGCCCGGATGGGCCAGGAGATGCTGGCACACACCGGCGCCGACCGAACCATGGCCAAGCACGGCGATCCGCAGCGGGCGCTGCCGGTGCTGGGCTCCGATCTTGCGCGCCACCGGACCGATCCGTGTCGCAAAGGACTTGCCCAGGGCGGCGACCTCGATCACCACGCCGAGCGCCTCGGCGGCATGGATCGCCTTGTCCTGTACCAGGCCGCGACTGACGCGTGCCGCATCGGCATAATCGAGCTGGTCGAAGCGGTGCGCATCGGGCACCCGGGCCGGATCATCGGTATAGACACCATCGACATCCTTGATCAGGCGCGCCCGGCTGGCGCCGAGCCAGTGCGCAAACATCACCGCCGTCAGATCCGTGCCGCCACGGCCGAGCGTGACGGGCCCGTCGGGGCCTTCGCCGAAGAAGCCTGGCGCGACCACGACATCGGCCTGCTTGAAATGGGCCAGCACCCGCTTCGCATCGAGGCCGGTCAGGTTCGCATCCAGCGACGAACCCTCTGCCTTCAGGCTCATCTCGTGCGGGTCCAGCACCGCCGCGACAATCCCGGCACGCTGCAGGGCCAGGCCCATCAGCGCGGCCGATTTCAGCTCGCCGCAGCGCACCAGCCGCGCCAGCATGGCGTCGTTCGAATTCTGCCCGACCGAGCCGCCGACATCGAACAGGGCGTCGGTTTCGCCATCGAGTGCCGAGACGACGGCGACCACTTTCTCGCCGGCACGGGTGTGGCGGTAGATCTCATGGGCGGCGCGGGCGTAATCATCCGGGGTGTGCAGCACTGAACTGCCGAATTTGAGGACGCAGAGCTTGGGTGCGAAGGCTGGTCTGGCTGGAGAGTTCACTGGACTGATCCTTTGAGTGATCTGGAATTCAAGCACGAAAAAACCCGCTTCCTTGGAGGGAGCGGGTCGGGGTGTGTTGCGGGTTTTGAAAACCGCTAGTCCACGCCAACCTGTCCCCTCGTACCCGAGGTGGTCATGGTAATGGTCATGGAGGTGGAAATGCTTGCCTGCACAGACATGGCAATGCCTTCACCGCAAGCGGCGCGGCGCAGCATGTCAGAGCGGGTCAAAGCGGCACGGGTCATCATGGTCCGGTCATTCAATGCCGGGCCCGCAAATGGGCTCAGCGAAATTCTTTTGCAAGAAAGGACCAGCTGGCGCTGCCGGTCAAACGTTTTTTGTCGTAAAGCTGTCTTTGGCGCATCAACTGAGCCAAAATGTCACGCACGCTCCTGGCAGCGCCAGCGCATTTGCGGACACTAAAAAGCCCCGGTCGGAGGGCGACCGGGGCTGCTTGGTTGGCTTTGGCCTTCCCGGCCTATTCGGCCGCTGTTTCCAGTGTCTTGCCTGTCTTTTCAAGTCTCGGCGCCGCGGCGCGTACATAGGGCGCGACATGGCTCTCGAAAGTCTTGAAATTCTCGATGAACATCCCGACCAGCTTGCTGGCCTGGGCGTCATAGGCGCCGCGGTCGGCCCAGGTTGAACGCGGGTCGAGGATGGCCGAATCGACCCCGTCGACGGCAATCGGAACCATGAAGCCGAAATTGATGTCCTCGCGGAAGGCGCCGGTTTTCAGCGATCCGTCCAGGGCGGCATTGAGCAAGGCGCGCGTCGCCTTGATCGGCATGCGCTTGCCGGTGCCATAGGCGCCGCCGGTCCAGCCGGTATTGACCAGCCAGCAATCGACATTGTGGGTGGCGATCAGCTCGCGCAGCAAGGCGCCATATTCCGCCGGGTGACGCGGCATGAAGGGGGCCCCGAAACAGGCCGAGAAGGTGGCGCTCGGTTCGGTTACGCCCTTCTCGGTGCCGGCCACTTTGGCGGTATAGCCCGACAGGAAGTGATACATGGCCTGGGCCGGTGTCAGCTTGGCGATCGGTGGCATGATGCCAAACGCGTCGCAGGTCAGCATGACGAGGTTTTTCGGGTGACCGCATGTGCCCGTCTCGCTGGCATTGGGAATCGCACTGAGCGGGTAGGCGCCGCGGCTGTTTTCCGCCAGCGAGGCATCGTCGAGATCGAGCACGCGGGTGACCGGATCCATCACCACGTTTTCAAGCACGGTGCCCCACATTTTGGTGGTGGCGAAAATCTCCGGCTCGGCCTCGGCCGAGAGCTTGATCATCTTGGCGTAGCAACCGCCTTCAAAATTGAACAGGCCATTGGGCGACCAGCCATGCTCGTCATCGCCGATCAGCGTGCGGCTGGCATCGGCCGAGAGTGTGGTCTTGCCGGTGCCGGACAGGCCGAAGAAGATCGCAGCATCGTCATCTTCGCCGACATTGACCGAGCAATGCATCGGCATCACGCCCTTGGCGGGCAGAAGGTAGTTGAGGATTGTGAAGACGGATTTCTTGGTCTCGCCGGCATAGGATGTGCCGCCGATCAGAACCAGCTTGCGGGCGAAATCGACGCCGATCACGGTTTCCGAACGGCAACCATGACGCGCCGGATCGGCCTTGAAATCGGGCAGGTTGATGATGGTGAATTCGGCCTGGAAATCGGCGTATTCGGCCTCGGTCGGCAGGCGCAGCAAATGACGGATGAAGAGGGAGTGCCAGGCCAGATCATTGATGACGCGCACTGGCAGGCGATGGTCCTTGTCGGCGCCGCCAAACAGCTGCTGCACGAATAATTCCTTGCCCGTCATATGGCTGCGGAAATCATGCCAGAGGGCATCAAAATGTGACGGGTCGATCTGGGCGTTATTATCCCACCAGACCTGGTCTTCGGTTTCGGTGTCGCGGACGGTGAACTTGTCCTTGGCGGAGCGGCCGGTATGGATGCCGGTCTTGACGACCAGGGCGCCACCCTCGGCGATCTCGGCTTCGTTGCGTTGCACCGCCGCTTCGTAAAGCCGGGCCTCATTCCAGTTGAGATGCACCTGGCCGGCCTGGATTCCCATGGCCGCGAGGCCGCCATCGTGACGCTCGGATGTCGACATGTTCTACTAACCCCCAATGGTCCTCTCATCTGTCGGAGAGGTAGCCTTATTTCGCCTGCGGCGTGCCGCGGATCGGGTCCGCATGATAGGCGCGACGCTCTAACTTCGCCGGAGACCGCAAGTCCCTTGCCAGTTCCGGCGAACCGTCATGGAATGTGGCGGTACCAGATCAGCTTGGTCCAGAAAAGCCAAAAAGGCACGCAAGAAATCGAAAACGAAACCGGAAACCGCCATGTTATCGAAATCAGTAATGTACGGCGCCATTGCCGCGATGCTGGCCGGCACCTCGCTGGCCCGGGCTGACGAAGTGGAGAGCGCACAGGCGCTTGAAGCGCGCTTCATGACGATGGCGCTTGATTGCGTCCAGCGTGAATACCCTAACAAGATCAGCCATGTGCTCTCATCCGATCAGGACGCTCAGGCGCCGCACGTGCTGCACCCGGCTTTCTATGGCTGTTTCGACTGGCACTCGGCGGTACACGGGCACTGGCTGCTCGTCCGCCTGTTGCGCACCATGCCTGATGGCGAGCTGACCCAGGCTGCCACCGCAGCCCTGGACGCCAATCTGACGCCGGAGACTATCGCCGGCGAGATCGCCTATTTCGAGGCCGAGGGACGCGCAGGATTCGAACGGCCCTATGGTCTGGCCTGGCTGCTCCAGCTCGGTGCCGAATTGCGTGAATGGGATGATCCGCGCGCACGCCGCTGGAGCGCGGCGATCGCTCCGCTCGAGCAAACCGTTTCGAATCGCTACAGGAGCTGGCTGCCCAATCTTGCCTATCCGATCCGGATCGGCACCCATAATCAGTCGGCCTTCGCTTTCGCGCTCGGGCTCGACTGGGCCCGCCGGGCGGGTGATACCGATCTGGAAGGCCTGATCGTCGCCAAGTCGATGCAATTCCACGCCGCTGACCGCAATTGTCCGATCGGCTATGAGCCGTCCGGTGAGGATTTCCTCTCGCCCTGCCTGATGGAAGCCGATCTGATGCGGCGCGTCATGCCGCCAGCCGATTATGCCGCCTGGCTCGACGGCTTCCTGCCGGACATCCCGCGCGATGGTTCGTCCGACTGGCTGACGCCGGGGATCGTGCTCGATGCCAGTGATGGCAAGCTGGTCCATCTGGACGGCGTCAATCTTTCGCGCGCCTGGGCGCTGGAGGGCATTGCCTCCGCCCTGCCGCAGACCGATCCGCGCCGCGCCTCCCTGCTCGCCGCTGCCGCGGTACATGCCGAGACCGGCACCCGCGCGGTCAATGGCGAGGATTATGCCGGCGGTCACTGGCTCGCCAGCTTCGCCACCTATCTGGTTACCCGGCGCGGGCTGGAAGCGCCGGCCTGGCGCGCCCTGCCGGAACCATCACCGCAATAATCATTCGGGCAGGGGGATGTGTTCGGTTTCTCCGGCGGGCAGGGTGAAACGCCCCTCCGCCGGGAAGCCGGCCGCTGCAGCTCGGGTCCAGTCCAGCTTGGCCTGGGCCAGGAAGTCGGCATCGCTGGCGACGAAATTCCAGAAGATATGCCGTTCTCCGAGCGCGGTCCCGCCGCACAGCATGAGGATGCTGTCCTCGCTGGCGGTCAATTGCGGCGCACGGCCGGCCGCGAGCACGGCCATTTCGCCGGGCTGCAGCGCCTCGCCGTCCAGCGCCACCTTGCCGCTGACCAGATAGACCGCACGCTCATCATGCTCGATATCGAGCATGATCGCAGAGCCGGACGTGACGGCTGCGTGCAGATAGAAGATCGGCGAGAACACCTCGACCGGCGATTCATGGCCCCAGGCCGTGCCCAGGATCAGGCGGAAGCGGCCGCCGCCGCGCTCGAATTCCGGCAGGCTGGCGGCGGCGTGATGATGGAAGGCCGCTGGCATGTCCTCCCGTCCGGCCGGCAGGGCCACCCAGGTCTGGATGCCGGACAGGGTGTGCCCGGCTGCGCGTTCCGGCGCCGGCGTGCGCTCGGAATGCACGACGCCCCGCCCCGCCGTCATCCAGTTGACATCGCCGGGCCGTATGACGGCATCAATCCCCAGATTGTCCTGATGCCGCAAGGCGCCCTCGAACAGATAGGTCACCGTTGCCAGCCCGATATGCGGATGCGGCCGCACATCAATGCCGGTGCCGGGCGCAAACACTGCCGGCCCGATCTGGTCGAAGAAGATGAAGGGCCCCACCATGCGCTGGCGCGGCGCCGGCAGCACCCGCCGGACCTCAAATCCGCCGAGATCACGCGGGCGGCCCCCGATTTTCCGTTCGATCGCTAGCGACATTGTGATGTCTCCCTCCAGGCTGACTGATGGCTACCGCTTGCGCAGCGCGCCTCAATATTCATAGTGCCTGCATCAATTTGTGGGGAGGTCTTTATGAAATCAATCATCGCAGGTGCGGCAGCCTTGATGCTGGCCGGCACTGCCTTCGCCCAGGATGCCTTCGAGATCGATCCGGCCCAGGCCGATATCGCCGAAGCCCTGATGGCGCAGGCGCTCGACAGCGATCTGGCCTGGTCGATCGTCGAATCGCTGACCACCGAAGTCGGGCCGCGTCTGGCCGGTTCGCAAGCGGAAGCGCGCGCCCGCGCCTGGGGCGAGGCGCTGGGGCAGTCGCTCAGCTTCGACCGGGTCACGGTCGAAGCTTTCACCATGCCCTTCTGGGATCGCGGCGAGCTCGAGATTTCGATCACCGCACCCTATGACATGGCACTGCACGGCACGGCTCTGGGCGGATCCGGCCGCTCGCCAATCCTGCGCCCGGTCAATGCCGATATCGTCTATTTCCGCAATGTCGACGCCCTGGCCGCCGCCGCCGCCGGATCGCTCGCGGGCAAAATCGCCTTCGTCGATGGCGACCCGCTCGTGGCCACCCAGACCGGGGCCGGCTACGGGCCCGCCAATGAGCGCCGCCGCATCGGCTGGCAGCATGCCGAACGGGCCGGCGCCGATGCCATCGTCGTGCGTTCGGTCGGTTCGGACCATCATCGCAACCCGCATACCGGCATGATCAGCTCGATGGATGGCCAATGGGCCAGTATTCCGGTCATCGCGATCTCCAATCCCGACGCCGATCATCTGCGCCGCCTGCACAATAACGGCTCGCCGCTGGCGATGCATATCCGCGCGACGCCCGGCTGGCATGGCGAAGTGACGAGCGGCAATGTCGTGCTGGACATTGTCGGCAGCGAGCTGCCCGACGAGATCGTGTTGATCGGTGGCCATCTCGACAGCTGGGATCTGGGCACCGGTGCCATCGATGACGGTGCCGGTATTGCCATCACGGTCGCGGCGGCTGAACTGATCGCGCAATTGCCGGAGCGCCCGCGCCGCACCATCCGCGTCGTCATGTTCGGCGCCGAGGAAGTGGGCCTGCTGGGCGCGCGCGCCTATGCCGCGCAACACGCGGACGAGGTCGGCAATCATGTTCTCGCCACCGAATCCGACTTTGGTGCCGGCCGCATCTGGGAGTTCGTGTCGAATGTCGATGCAGCGGCCAATCCGGCCATTGACGCGATCGGCACACTCCTGGCGCCGCTGGGGATTCTGCGCGGCGGCAATGATGTTGCCGGCGGCGGGCCGGATGTGATCCCGCTGGCCATGCAGGGCGTGCCGACCGTGCGGCTCAATCAGGACGGCATGGATTATTTCGATCTGCACCACACGCCGGACGATACGCTCGACAAGATCGATCCCGACGCCCTGGCCCAGAATGTCGCCGCCTATGTGGCGCTGATCTATCTGGCCGCCAATATGG
>JBNMNI010000062.1:0-7040 GCA_051275375.1 Maricaulis sp.
ACATCCGGCGCCTTCGGCACGGACCGCATCCACCGCCTGCCCGTGCGCGTTTATTACGAGGACACTGATTTTTCCGGCGTCGTCTATCATGCGCGCTATCTGCATTTCTTCGAACGTGGCCGCACCGACAGCCTGCGCTGTCTCGGCATCAGTCATTCCGAGCTGGCCAGCCAGGCCGAACCTCTCGCCCTCGCGGTGCGGCGGATGAATATCGAATTTGTCCGCGCCGCGCGTGTCGACGATGCGCTGGTGGTCGAGACCATCTACCGGCCACAACAGGGCGCGCGTCTGATGATGGATCAGATCCTGCGACGCGATGGCGAGATCATCGCCACTGCTGCCGTCCAGGCGGTGTGCATGGATCCGGCGGGCCGTGCCATACGGCCGCCCAAATCCATGGCCCAGGCCTGGCTGCCGTTTGTGATCCCCGAGGTCTGACGCAACCAGCTGCGGAAATAAGACAGCAAATTTCAGATTTGCAGCGCCGCAAGGCTTGAATTGGCGGTGATCTGCGTTGAGGGTCTGCTGAGAATTTGTTGGCGGGGCTGCGGGATGATCCGAAATTTGCCGCAATCGCGAGCCATAGCGCTTGTATTGCGCCGGATGATCCCATCGTCTGTTGGCCTGCAATGTGAATAGTGACGCAAAAGCCAATCGCCCGGCGTGTCGTGCCGGGACGTAGTCGAGGGAAATTTCATGGATGCAACTGTTGTAGACGTGGCTCAGGCGGTTGAGGGCTTCAGCTTTCTGGCCCTGTTCCTGCGCGCCGACTGGGTCGTGAAGGGCGTGATGTGCATCCTCGCCTTCATGTCGGTCTGGTCCTGGGCGATCGCCATCGACAAGGCGCTGCAATTGCGCGGCCTGCATGCCAAGGCCCGCATCTTCGAACGTGAATTCTGGTCGGGCCGCTCGCTCGACGCCCTGTCGAACCAGTTTGCCAAGACGCCGCGCGAACCGTTCAGCCGCGTTTTTGCAGCCGGACTTCGCGAATGGAAAGGTGCCCATCCGGGCGGCCGCGTCGCGAAGGCTGCCGGCGCCGAAGCCGGTCGCCAGCTGACGGCCACCGAAAGCGGGCTCGGCGTTCTGGCAACGATTGCCTCTGCCGCACCCTTCGTGGGTCTGTTTGGCACGGTCTGGGGCATCATGAATGCCTTCCGCGCCATCGCCGCCTCGCAGGACACCAATCTGGCCGTTGTCGCGCCGGGTATCGCCGAAGCCCTGTTTGCGACGGCGCTGGGCCTGCTGGCCGCTATCCCGGCGGTCATATTCTTCAATACGCTTTCGGCCAATCTGGGCAAATACGCGTCACATCTCGATGGTTATGTCGACGAATTGTCGGCGCTGGCCGACCGCGACGAGCATTGAGCGATGGCTGCTTCTCTCGATAACGGTCGTTCCGGCCGCGGACGCGCCAGGTGGAAACCGAAGGCGGAGATCAACGTCACACCCTTCGTTGACGTGATGCTCGTCCTGTTGATCGTCTTCATGATCACGGCGCCCTTGCTGACCGTCGGTGTGCCGGTTGATCTGCCGCGCACCGAAGCGCGCAATCTGCCCGCCGGCGAGGAGCCGCTGACGATCAGCATCACCGTCGATGGCGAGATTTATCTGCAGGAGACCGTGGTCACGCTTGCTGAGCTGGCACCGCGCCTGACAGCGATCGCCGGCACCGGCTATTCCAGCCGGATCTTTATTCGCGCCGATGACGGCGCCGCCTATGGCGATGTCGCCCGGGTGATGGCACGGGTCAATGCGGCGGGCTTCACCAATCTGGGTCTCGTCACGGACCCGATCGAGCGATAGCGGCCAGCGCGTGCGTGGTTTTTTCCTCTCCCTCTTTGTTCACGCCGGCATTATCGCCGCAGGGCTGATCTATCTGCCCCGTGCAGCGCAGATGTTCGACGTCGCGCCGATCATCCCGATCGATATCGTGACCCTGGGCGAGCTGACGAGCGTTCGCGCCCGGGCGCCCGAGCCGGTTCCTGTGCCGGAAGAGGCGGTCGAGGAAGCCAGTATCGAAGACGAGATCATGGCGCCGCCGCCCGCGCCGGAACCCGAGCCGGAGCCGGAGATCGCGCCGGAAGTGATTGATGTAACGCCTGAAGCCGCGCCGGAGCCGGCAGTCGTGGCGCCCGAACCCGAGGCGGAAGCACCGCCTCCACCGGTTCGCACGCCACCGCAGCGCATTGTGCAGCCGCCACCAACCCGCCCGGCCGAACCGTCCCTGGCCGACCTGCTGGGCAATCTGGAACGTCAGGTCGCCGAGGCCCGCACCGATGCCGGCGCGCCCGACCAGGGCGCCCAGCGCGATGCAGTCGGCAGCGGCGCTACCGACACAGCCGATCTTGCGACCCTGATCCGCTCGCAGACCTATCGCTGCTGGCGCACGGTGGCTGACATGCCCAATCCGGAGAATCTCGGCGTCATCGTCGAGGTTCGCCTCAATCGTGATGGCAGCCTGTCGGGGGCGCCCCGGGTGCAGGATCTTGGCCGCATCCAGGCCTCGGGAAACTCATTCTGGATCACCGCTGCCGAGCGGGCGCAGACAGCCGTGCTCGATTGTGCGCCCTATAGTCTACCCGCCGACCGTTATTCGCAGTGGCGCCTTATAGAAGTCAATTTTCACGTCGATCTTGCGGCCGGTTAATCCGCAGTCCTGGAGCTAGAGATCATGACCCGATTATTCCGAGCCATATGTGTCCTGCTTGCGAGCCTGATGTTCGCGACGGTGGCGAGTGCCCAGGAACCGCTGCGCGTCGACGTCACGCAGGGCAATCTCGATCCCTTGCCGGTTGCGCTGCCCGATTTCATCGGTGCCAGCGACGAGGCCGCGACACGCGGTGCCGACATAACCCGGGTGATCACCAATGATCTGGCCAGCTCGGGCCTGTTCGCGCCGGTCGATCCGGCCGCCTATATCGAGGAGATCGAGAATATCGATCTGCGCCCGCGCTTTTCCGACTGGCGGGTGATCAATGCCTCGGCCCTGCTGGCCGGGCGCGTGACCATTCAGGATGATGGCCGCCTTCTGGTCGCCTTCCGCCTGTGGGATACCCGGCTCGAGGACCAGCTGCTCGGCCTGCAATTCGTCACAGCGCCGGAAAACTGGCGCCGGGTCGCCCACAAGGTCGCCGATGCCGTCTATCAGCGCCTGACCGGCGAGTCGGGCTATTTCGATACCCGCATCGTCTATGTCTCCGAAGGCCGTGGCAGCGAAGACGAGCCGGTGCGCCAATTGGCGATGATGGACCAGGACGGCGCCAACCCGTCCTTCCTGACCGACCGCTCCTATATGGCGCTGCTGCCCAACTACTCGCCCAATACCCAGGAGATCACCTATGTCTCCTTCATCGAGGGGCAGGCGACGACCTATCTCTATGATCTCCAGACCGGCCGCCAGGAAGCCCTGTTCGCCTCAGGCGGCCGCGGTTCCGCTGCCCAGGTCAATCCGGAGGGCCAAAGCCTGTCTGCCCGCTTCTCCCCGGACGGGGCGCGCCTTGCCGTGTCGATCGAAACCCGCGGCGGTCACGATATTCACCTGTTCGACCTGCGCACGCGCAGCCTGGTGCGGCTGACCGATCACCCGGCCGATGATGTCGAACCGTCTTTTTCGCCGGATGGTGAACGGATCGTCTTCTCTTCGGCGCGTGGCGGCGGCTCCCAGCTTTATGTAATGAATGCCGATGGCTCGGATGTGCATCGGGTCAGCTTTGGCGATGGCCGCTATACGACGCCGGTCTGGTCGCCTCGCGGCGATTTGATCGCTTTCACCAAACAGAGCGGCAACCAGTTCTCGCTTGGCGTCGTGCGCGCCGACGGTTCCGGTGTCGAGCGGATCCTTTATGAGGGCTTTTACGTTGATACCCCGGCCTGGTCGCCCAATGGGCGCGTTCTCCTGTTCACGCGCGGCGAAGGCCGTGCCAATGGCACGCGCTATGAAATCTGGAGCATTGACCTGGCTGGATTCAACCTGCGGCGCCTGGCAACCGGCGGAATGGCGTCGGATCCGGCGTGGTCGCCCTTGATTGAATAGCAGATTTCTGCGTAACGTTTAGCCCGGAACATGGCTGCGACGGGATTTCGTCCTGATCGCGCTGTGTTGTGTGTGCAAGGGGAATACGCCAGGTGCCATTATGGGCCTGGTCGGATGAGGGTGTACCGTCATGAAAATGAAATTGTTTGCTATTGTCGCGCTCGGTGCATTTGCCACCGCTTGCGCATCTACGCCGCCGGTGCAGGAAGCTGCACCGATCGCGCAGCCGCCGGCACAGCCGTCGGCCGAGCCACAGGGCCCGATGGGGCCAATCGCCGGTTCCGTCGAGGACTTCGTCCAGAACGCTGGCGACCGTGTCTTCTACGGCTATGACCGTCATGACCTGACGCCGGAAGCCCGCGAAACCCTGCGCCGCCAGGCCGCCTGGCTCGCCAGCTATGCCGGCACCCGCATTCTCGTCGCCGGAAATTGCGATGAGCGCGGCACGCGCGAATACAATCTGGCTCTCGGCGCCCGCCGGGCCAATGCCGCGCGTGATTATCTCATCAGCCAAGGTGTCGATCCGGCTCGGATCTCGACGGTCTCCTACGGCAAGGAACGTCCAGCCTGCCGCGAGTCGGGTGAAGCCTGCTGGGCTGTCAACCGCAACGCCACAACCGCGATCACCGGTGGCTCCACCAGCTGATTGTGAGTGACGTCCAGGAATGAGGGGACGCCCGTGACCGCAAGGGCACGGGCGTTTTCCGTTGCCCGGCTGGTCCCCGGCCCGGTTATTTTTCCGGGACTCGCGGAGCTTTCTCCAATTCATTGGGCAAATGCCGCAATTTTGCCCCGCTCTTGCGTTAGGTGCGCATCATGATCAAATCTGTTTGTCTTTCCGTTCTTGCCGCCGCGCTGTTCGCGGCCGCACCGGCTCACGCCCAGTCCCGCCGCGAAATGACCGAGCGCATTGATGCCACCGAGGTGCGAATCGGCCAGCTCGAGCAGAGCTTCATGGCCGGCGATCCGGTCGCCGACACGTTGATGCGGCGGCTCGATGACCTTGACTACCAGGTGCGTGAATTGACCGGCGAGATTGAACGTCTCGGCTTTGAGAACCGTCAATTGCGCCAGCAGCTCGACCGGCTCCAGGGCCAGCCCGCTGCGACGGGTCCGGCCGCACCTGCCGGCATGGCACCGATCGACAATGAGGCCGCGGCCTGGATGCAGGAAGGCCTTGATAGCGCCGGTAATGGCGATGCTGCCGGCCTGGCGATTGTTGACCCGGATGACCCATTTGCCGGTGAACGCGCGGCCGCGACCGGCGTGCTCGGCGGCGGCGCTGCCGGCCTGGCTCCCATGCCCGTTTCCGATCCGGGCGCGATTTATGATGATGCGCGCGCGCGCCTGCTCGACGGCGATTTCGACGGTGCCCAATCGGGCTTCGAAGCCTTCGTCACCGATCATGGCGATGATCCACGCGCCGGAGAAGCCTGGTACTGGCTGGGTGAAACCTTCTTCGTCCGCAATAATTTTGCCGAATCCGCCGACGCCTATATCGCATCCCTGCGGGCCCAGCCGGCTGGCACGCGCGCTCCCGATGCGCTGGTGCGGCTGGCCGCCTCGCTGCACGGGCTCGACCGGACCAGAGAGGCCTGCGACACGCTGGGCCGGTTTGGCCGCCAGTTTCCTGATGCCTCTGCCGCATCGCGAGACCGGGCTGCCCGTGAATCGGTCCGCGCCGGCTGCCAGTGACGGCGGACGCGCAACTCGTAACGCGCGTTCATGACTGGCTGGACCGGAACCATCCCGGTTCGGCCCCGATTGCCCTGGGCTATTCCGGTGGTGGTGATTCCCATGCCCTGCTCTGTATGGCCGCCGATTGGGCGCGCCGACGCGGCGTGGAGCTGCACGCCCTGATCGTCGATCACGCCCTGCGTCCCGAGAGCCTTGCGGAAGCAGAGCGGGCGTCGAGGGCCGCCGAGCGCCTCGGCGCCACGGCCAGCCTGTTGTCCTGGACCGGTGACAAGCCGGCGACCGGACTCCAGGCCGCAGCGCGTCAGGCCCGCCATGTCCTGCTCGCCGAGGCCTGCCGCGCGCGCAATATCGAACAAGTTTTGCTGGCCCACACCCTCGACGACCAGGCCGAGACGCTGTGGATGCGGCTGCAGGCGGGTGGCGGCTGGCGTGCCTGTGCCGGCATGGCCGGGCGGGTCGCCTCGCCGGTCTGGCCCCAGGGCCGGGGCATCGAGCTCCTGCGCCCGTTGCTCGATGTCCGGCGCAGCGCGCTGCGGGCGTTTCTGGTCGCCGCCGGCGAAAGCTGGATCGATGACCCGTCCAATGAAAACCCCCTCTACACCCGCATCCGCACGCGTCGGAAGCTCGGCATGCTCGAGAGCGCCGGTTTCCAGCCCGGCCGGCTGTGTGGAATTGCCGCAGACATCGGGGCGATCGAGCAAAGCGAACGCCGCGCGGTAGCTGCCTGCGGCCGTGAGGCCGTGCGCTTTCATGCCTGGGGCGGCGCGCAGCTGGATATTGAACGCCTGGCTCTGGCCGCGCCGGTGATCCGGCGGCGCCTGGTCGAGGCGCTGGCCCTTGCCATGTCCGGCCGTGCCGATATACCGCGCCGGGCGGCGATTGACGGGCTGGTTGATAGCCTGTTGAACCTGCTGCCCGGCAGCGCCGCAGGCGTGCAGACAATTCACTGGCGCGGCGGCAGCTGGATGTTTCGCGACCCTGGCGGCGTGCTCGGCCGCGTTGATCGTCCGGGCCGCAAGTCGGTCAGCCTGCTGCAGAATTGTGCGCTGGTCTGGGATGGTCGTTACGAGATTGAAACCCCGAGCGTGAATATAATCGCCGAACCCCTGGGCAAGGGCTATAAGGGGATCGGTGATCGTGGCGATCTGGAATCCGTTCCCGGTCCGGCGCGCCCCGGCTTGCTGGCGCTACGCTGCGAGGGCGTGGTCCTTGCGATTGCCGGTGTCAGGCACCATCCTCAATTGAGGGTTTTGCCATTGATGGAGCAGAGATATCGCACGCGTTTGCTGTGCAACGTCATGATGAAAAA
>JBNMNI010000063.1:0-7014 GCA_051275375.1 Maricaulis sp.
GTCGAAATCTCGCCGGTCTCCATGTCATAGCGCAGGATATCGAACAGGTCGGAATTGGAATCCTGGGCATAGATGAAGCTGTTACCCGGCGTCACATTCATCGTGTAATAGACATAGCGCCCATCAGGCGAAAAAATCGGCTCGCCGAGTTCCTTCTGGAAATCCTCATTGGGCCGTTCGACCAGCTGCACGCCATCGCCGCCGAGCACATGATACATCCAGATCTCGCCGACACCGGCGGAACGCTGGGTCGTGAAATGCTTGCGCGCGGCGATATAGCGGCCGCTCGGATGCCAGGTCGGATTATTGAGCAGGCGGAAGGTCTCATGGGTCAGCGCGGCGGCGTTCGAGCCGTCGGCATTCATGGTCCAGATATTATCGCCGCCCCCGCGATCGGAGGTGAAGGCAATACGGCTGCCATCGGGCGAGAAGCGCGGCTGGATCTCCCAGGGCATGCCCGACGCGATATTGGTCGCCTCGCCGCCGGCCACCGGAATGGTGTAGATATCGCCCAGGAGGTCAAAAGCGATAGTCTGCCCGTCGGGGCTGACATCCAGGCTCATCCATGTGCCTTCGGTCAGGTTGAGCGGCACCTGGCGCATCTCGAGGCCGGGATTGGCGACATCCCAATCTGCGGCGGCCGCGTCGTCGGCCGCCTCGGCCGCCTGCCAGGCCAGGCCCGGTGATGTGCACAGAATAGTCGATGCGGCGAGTGCCAGCATGAAACGGGTCATTTTGCCCCCCAAAGAGTCCAAAGGTTATGGGGGGAGAGTAGAGCCGCTGCCCCAAACCGGCAAACTAACGGTTCTGTAACGCTGGCCGGGGGCTGCGGGGGCGCGCTTGCCGGCCCGCTAGTGGGCGCCGCCCATGCGGCCGAGACGGACCTGGTAGTCCACCGCCAGCGCATATTCCGGATCGTCATCAGCATCGACCATCAGCTGGCCGGCACGCGTGAGAAGCTGGTGACAATCATGGCTGAGATGGCGCAATTCCAGCTGCTTGCCGGCGGTGTCATACTTGGCCGCCAGATCCTCGATCGCCTGCAGGGCCGACTGGTCGACAATGCGCGATTCATTGAAATCGACGATGACGCGCTGTGGATCGCCCTCGATATCGAACAATTCGAGAAAGCCCGTCGCCGAACCAAAAAAGAGCGGCCCCTCGATCTTGTAGACCCGCACGCCGGCCTCATTCGTCTCGGCGCGGGCATGAATGCGCGAGGCGGCGTTCCAAGCGTAGAACAGCGCTGAGACAATCACCCCGACGATCACGGCGACCGCGAGATCGGTATACACCGTCACGCCGGTCACCAGGATGATGATGAAGGCGTCATTGCGCGGGATTCGGCGCAACACGAGAATGCTCTGCCAGGCGAAGGTGCCGATCACGACCATGAACATCACGCCGACCAGGGCGGCGAGCGGGATTTGCTCGATCACGCCGGAGCCGAACAGGATGAAGGCGAGCAGGAAGAGCGAGGCCGCAATGCCGGACAGGCGCAGGCGTCCGCCCGATTTCACATTGATCATTGACTGGCCGATCATGGCGCAACCGCCCATGCCGCCGAAGAAACCGGTGACGATATTGGCCGCACCCTGGGCGACGCATTCGCGCGAGGCGCCGCCACGCTGGCCGGTTATCTCGCCGACCAGGTTGAGCGTCAGCAGGCTTTCGATCAGGCCGATCGCGGCCAGGATGAAGGCATAGGGCAGGATGATTTCGAGCGATTCCAGATTGAACGGCATTGCCGGGATGTGAAATTCCGGCAGGCCGCCGGCAATCGAGGCGAGATCGCCGACCCGCGGCACCGGAATGTCGAAACCGATCACCAGGGCAGCCACGGCACCGATCGCCACCAGAGGCGCCGGAATCGATTTCGAGAGTTTTGGCCAGAACTGGATGATGACCATGGTCAGGACAACCAGACCCAGGGTCAGGATCAGCGGCATGCCCGTCATCCAGACATGATTGCCGGTGGCATCCATGTGTTTGAACTGGTCGAGCTGGGCGAGAAAGATGACGATCGCCAGGCCATTGACGAAGCCGAGCATCACCGGATGCGGCACCATGCGGATGAATTTGCCCAGGCGCAGCACGCCGGCGGTGACCTGGATCAGCCCCATCAGCACCACGGTCGCGAACAGGTATTCGATCCCGTGCGTGGCCACCAGATGGACAATGACGACAGCAAGCGCGCCGGTTGCGCCGGAAATCATTCCCGGGCGGCCGCCAAACACAGCCGTGATCAGCCCGACGATGAAGGCAGCATAGAGGCCGGCCAGGGGCGGCACGCCGGCGACGAAGGCGAAGGCCACCGCCTCGGGCACCAGAGCCAGCGCAACAGTCAATCCGGCAAGAACCTCGATCCGGATCCGTGTCGGACTGAGATCAGGACCATCGCCGCGATTGAGAACGGTTGCGGCAACGCGTTCCGCGAACACGGCGAGGGGAGATCGGTTCATAGGATGTGTCCATTCGGTGTCGGCACGCCATCGCGCGCAGGCCAGCCCCGGCTTTTATGCTGCGACGCAGCAAATGGCCAGCTCCAATTCTGTTTAACCCGCCGCGCGTCAAGACTTCGCTAACCACGCTTCTCAACGGAATATTGTCGTCATTCGATTAGCCTGACCGCTTCGAAAAGGGGTTTGGCCTTGGAATACTCCAACTCAAGACGGCAGCCGCAAAGCGGACCGGCCAATGATATGACCGACGGCGCCCGTCCGGTGATGGCCGATGCGGCCGCCCTCACCCGGGCCCATCTGCGCGCCCATGCCCGGGCGCCGCAGCACCGCGTCAATCGCAAGGCGCTGGGCCATCTGATGCAGACGATCGACATTCTCGCCATCGCCATTATCAGCACGGTCGGCGCCTTCGCCCTTGCCGGCGGCGCAGTGACCCAGGTTCCGGCCGGGGAATTGCTGCCGCTCGCCGCCTTCACCGCCCTGACCCCGGCCCTGCTGCTCCTGTTCAAACTCTACAAGATCGATCCGCGCGGCGTCGTGATCTATCGCGTTCTCACCGCCTTCATCGCCGTCGGCCTGAGCGGCGCCGCGATTATCGCGCTGGCCCATCTCACAGCGCCGCGCACCGTCGATCTGGTCGCGGGCTTCGCCATCACGGCAACGTCCGCGGTCACTCTGTTGCACATCATCTATGCCGGATTCATCGAGCATTGGGCCAAGGCCGGCCGGCTGGCGCGCAATGTCGTGCTGGTGGGCGCAACCCCCAATGCGCGCAAGCTGATCGCCGCAAACAAGGGTTCCGGCACCGTCAATGTCGTCGGCATTTTCGACGACCGCAAGGCGCGCAGCCCCTCCCAGCTGGCCGGCGCACCTTATCTGGGCGATACCGATGATCTGTTCAAATGGGGCACATTGCCCGAGGTTGACCGCATCATCCTGACCGTGACGCCCAAGGCCGAGGCGCGCGTGCGCATGTTGCTGACCAAGCTGCGCGCCCTGCCGCAACCGGTCTGCCTCCTGCTCGATCTCGACAATTTCGATCCCGACACGACCAGCCTGGAAGACGTGGTCGGCGTGCAGGCGGCGCGGATGAGCGGTGTCGAGGACCGCATCGGACATCTGATCGCCAAGCGTCTGCAGGATCTGGCCTTCGGCTCGATCATGTTCGTGACCCTGTTGCCGCTGATGTTGCTGATCGGCCTCGCCGTGCGGCTTGAAAGCCCCGGCCCGGCCATTTTCCGGCAAAAGCGCGAAGGCTTTAACGGGCGCATGATCACCGTCTATAAATTCCGCTCGATGCGGCATGCGCCCGAGCGCGAACTCCAGGCCGTGCGCCAGGTCGAGTTCGACGATCCGCGCGTCACCCGCCTGGGGGCTTTCCTGCGCCGCACCAGCCTGGATGAATTGCCGCAATTGTGGAATGTGCTCGGCGGCGAGATGTCGCTGGTCGGTCCGCGTCCCCACGCGCCGGGCATGCGCACCGGTGGCACGGAAACGTCCAAGCTGGTGGCCGAATACGCCCACCGCCATCGCTGCAAGCCGGGCATTACCGGCTGGGCCCAGATCAATGGTTCGCGCGGCCCGCTGCATTCACCGGAGGCCGCCCGCGCGCGCATCAAATGGGATGTCGATTACATCGCCCGCGCCAATTTCTGGTTCGATCTGATGATCATGCTGCGCACCCTGCCCGCCTTGCTCGGCGACAAGCTGAATATCCGCTAGCGGCTTCGTTGTGCTTTCTTCCCCCGTTCACGGGGGAAGTGGCCGCGCAGCGGCTGATGGGCGCCGCAGGCCGAAAATCGGTCGCCCTAGCGGCGCAGCAGGGATTGCGGCCGCAAGCGATTGTGGCGCCACATATCCTGCAGCGCGGTCAGCATGGGCGCATCGGGCACCGGGCTGGTGGCATCGGGATCGGTGCCATAGACCGGGTTGAACTGGTTTTCCCGGTCCTCATAGACCCGCCAGCCGCTATGCCAGCGGAACATCGCCCAGCCGGCTCCGGCCCGCTCCAGCGAGGCGACGCGGCGGCGCATATAGCGGGCCGCATCAGGTGCCCAGCGCGCGGCGCCAAACTCGCCCATCATCCAGCGTTCCGCATCGGGCGGGATGAATTCCGCCTCGCCGCGCTCAAAGCCGATCCCGGCATTGCGCGCCTGGTGGGTATAGCCGCGCGGGCTGTAATCATGCACCGCCAGCACCAGGCCGGGGGCCGAGTTGAGATCCAGCAGATGGGCAAAACTACTATGTCCGAACCCGTCCGGATTGATCAGGATCGGGGTCTCGGTATCGTGTTCGCGGATGACGGCAGACAGGCGCCGCGCCAGGGCCGGCCAGTCGGCCGGCGTGCCGGCGACCTGCTCGGCCAGCAGCGCCGGATCCCATTGATCGAGATCGCCGCCATCCGGCCCGGGGGCGGCCTGGTTGGCATTGGGCTCGACCATGAGCAGATAGCCGGCAATATTGGCGCGGTCCCGAAAACGTGCTGCGGTACGGCGCCACATCATGTCCCAACCGTCCTGGGCTTCGGTCGAGCTCCAGACATCATCATTGATCATCGAGGCGGGAAACCAGCTATCGGCATCCTCGCGATGGAAGGTGAATTCGCTGCGCCCCGGTCCGGTGCGAAAACCGATCACCACATAAAGCCCGGCCAGTTCACAGCGCCGCACCAGATCATTGAGATGATCCTCCACCGCCAGATCGGGCTCATAGGGCGCCCATTCGGCGACAGTGCCGGGATGGGACAGGATCACCAGATTGGCACCGCTGGCGGCCAGCGCCTGCAGGGCTGCATCGGTCACCGGCACGCCGACGGCGCCCGAGCCGAGAAATTCCGTGCCGTCGAGCTCCGGGAAGACCCGCCTCTGGGCCAGCACCGCGCCGCGCAGATGCGGGCCGGTGGCGTTGTTCCACAGATCGAGCCGGCTGGTAGCCGCCCGGGCGCAGCCGGGCAGACCCAGCGAGGCGACCCCTGCTGCGAGCAGAACGGAACGGCGGCTGGGACCGGTCATAGCGCGTTGAACCCGCTGAGCCGGTCGATCTTGCGCATCAGCTTGCCCGGCCAGGCACTGACAGGTCCGAGCGGCGCCGCCTCCGCAGCACGCTCAAGGGCCAGGCCCGCGCTGCGGGCCGCGGTCACAAGCGAGGGATTGGCGATACAGCCCCGCGCCAGGCCGATCTGATAACTCGACAGATCGCGCTTGAACTGGAAATCGCCCGG
The DNA here is from genome assembly GCA_051275375.1 of Maricaulis sp. GTDB lineage: Bacteria > Pseudomonadota > Alphaproteobacteria > Caulobacterales > Maricaulaceae > Maricaulis. Next base: position 5,683 of record JBNMNI010000063.1, read on the forward strand.
CCCGAGCTCGAGTGCCAGATGGCCCTTGGCTGCGGCAGAGCGCGCCGCCTCGGTCAGCAGCAGCACGCCGGCGCTCAGGCGGGCAAAGTCGGCGTGATAGGCCGGGAACCAGTAGTGCGACAGCCGATCGCTCTCCATGCCGATATGCACCGACACCAGCTGGTCGCCGACATAGAGCGAGGAACAGGAACCGGAGAAGAACTCGCCCTTGCGGCGTAGCACGGCCTTGAGAAGATCGCGCGTCCAGGCGACGGAGAAGACGTTGAATACGTTGGTCGCGGCATATTGCTGGCCCTTCCATTCCATCATCCTGTCGAAGGCTTCAGGGCTGGTCTCCTCCATCACATAGCGATGGCCGGCCTCGAGCTCATCGAGCTTGCGCCGGCGCCCGCGCAAGGTGCGCATCGCCTTGGAATCGACCTGGCCGCGGCGTTCTTCCCAGGCCTGATAACCTTCGGAAAGATCGAGCATCCAGGAGGCGACAATATCGTCGGCATGGTCGCGAAAGGGCTTCTGGCTCGAGAGACCGGCATGGAAGGCAAACAGCGGCAGGCCAGCCTGACGCAGCACGGCGTGCAGATCAAGCGCCACGCCTGGCTCGGCAATCACGCCCTGGACATCGCCCATCGGCCCGGCGAGCGGGCGCGCATAGCCCAGCTTTCCGGTGTGTAGCGGCAGGAATCCAACGATCTGCCCGGCTTCGCGCACCACCAGCACGCGCGTGTCATCGCGGGCCTCCTGGCAGCATTGCGCAAATTCGGGCGCGAAATACGGGCTGGCCAGCGCCGGATCGGCCGCGACGAAGGCGCGCCAGGCCTGTATCTCGGCGGCGGTCAATTCGCTGGGTCGTTTTGATCCAACATCCATAGGCTTGATTCCAGTTGTTTTTCGGCCCGAACAGGCCGTCCCCAATGCCTTGATACCGCACCAGCCCTTATCGCAGGGTGAACGTCTGCGCTGTGCCCGACAATCCCCTTTCACGCGGCACTCATCTTGCAAGCTTCGCGTTACAGGCGAGCGGAGCGTTTCATGCTTGGACGGCATCTTCTGGGATATCTTCCCGTACAATTGACCCAGGCGATTGTCGGCTTCGGCGGCGTGGCGATTTTCACGCGTCTGCTCTCCGCCGATGATTACGGTCAATACGCGCTGGCCCTGGCCGCACTCTCCCTGTTTCACATGGCGAGCTTTACCTGGCTGGAAGCGGCGATCGCCCGTTTCCATGCCCGTGCCGAGACCCGCCGCCGGCTGCGCGACCATCTGGCGACGGCCTATGGCCTCTTCGTGCTGATGGCGCTGGCCGGTACGGCATTGATCGTCGCGGCGCTGGTC
>JBNMNI010000064.1:0-6944 GCA_051275375.1 Maricaulis sp.
ATTCCACCGAGGATATTTTCGCGATGGTTGCCGGCGAGAGCTGGGAGGATCCGCTGGTCAATCGCGTGCTGCGCTATATCGACCGGCGCCAGCGCAATCGCGAAGCCGCCGAGCTGAGCCCCTATGGTTCGCTGGAAGGGGTGGTCGATGCCTTCAGCCTCCAGGGCGCGCAGCCGGAACTGGTGTCGGAAATCGCGGTGCTGGCCGGGATCCACAAACGGCTGATCTCACGCATGCTCGACGATATGGCCGGCGAGCCGCTGGCGATATTGTGCAAGGCGACGGGGCTGAAATGGCCGGCCTTTGGCGCGCTGTGGGCCGGCCTCGGGCGCACGGTGCACAATGAGGCGGTGGAGCAGGCCCGCAAGGTGTTTGACAGCCTGTCGGTGGAAAAGGCGCAGACCGTTCTGCGCTACTGGAATCTCTCGGTTGAAGAGGGCGACAAGCGCTGATCCGCCCGCCATCGCCGCCTGCAATCTCCCCGCTGCAGCCCGCTCGCCCCTGACGCGAAACGCCGCAAGCTGCCTCGCCCCAACCGCGATCTGCGATTGCCGTCCGGCTTGTCTGGTCAAGCCCGGAATGACGGGTTAAAAGCCGGGACGAAGGCGAATGCATACGGGGAGTGTCCATGACTTACGGCGTTGGTTTGACGGTTACTCTGGTCCTGCTCTGGCTCACCCTGTCGGGCCCGTTCACATTGTCGGGCGAGTATCCGCTGGTGATTGGCTTCGGCGTGCTGAGCATTGCCGGCGCGGTCGCACTGGCGGCGCGGATGCGGATTCTCGACCGCGAGACGGTGCCGGTTATGCCGGCCCTGCCGCTCATGCTGTACTGGATGTGGCTGGGCCGAGAAATTCTCAACGCCAATCTGGCGGTTGTGAAAATGGTGATGCGTCCGCAAATCGATATCGAGCCACGCCTGGTCCGGGTGCCGGCCGAGCAGCGTTCCGGGCTGGGCCATGCGGTGTTCGCCAATTCCATCACCCTGACGCCGGGAACCGTGACGATTGATGTCGAGGAGGACGGGTTTCTCGTCCATGCCCTCGATACCAGCTTCACCGATCCGGCCGGTTTCGCCGAGATGGGCGTCCGTTCGGACATTGCCTCCGATGGCAAGCGGAAGGTGCTCTGATGGGCGTGTTCAATTTTATCGTGGCGCTCGGCATGGCCGGCGCCATGGCCATCATGCTGGCGCGCCTGTTTGCCGGGCCGACCCTGTATGACCGCGTGCTGGCGGCCAATTCCTTCGGCACCAAGACGATCCTGCTGCTGCTGGTCTTCAGCGCCCTGTCGGGGCGGCAGGATGCGATCGATATTGCCATGCTGTATGCGCTGATCAATTTCGTCTCGACGATCGCGATCCTGAAATTCTTCCGCTACCGCTCGCTCGATATCGCCCTGGCGCAGATGTCGCTGCGCCGCGCGATCGACGGGGAGGACGCATGATGCCGCTGGCCGAAATCGTCCATCATCTGCTGTTTGCGCTGAGCGTCGGCTCCATGTCGCTGGGTCTGGTCTTCGTGCTGGCCGGAGCGATCGGCGTCATTCGCCTGCCCGATTTCTACACCCGCATGCATGCGGCCGGCGTCACCGACACGCTCGGCGCCGAGCTGATCATCATGGGGCTGATGCTGCAGGCCGGTGACTGGCAGACCGTGGCCAAGCTGGCCCTGGTGGGGCTCTTGCTTTTCCTCACCGGCCCGACGGCGACACATGCGGTCGCCAATGCGGCCCATCGCGCCGGCCACAAGCCGGATCTGGCACATTTCAAGCCATCGCATCCGCGTGAGCTCGGTCATGAGGATACCAAGGCATGAGCGATCTGACGCAATATCTCGACTATGCCCTGATCGCGATGCTGCTCGCGGTCGGTGTCGCCATTGTCAGGCTGCGCAATCTGTTCGCGGTGGTGATGCTGATGGGGGTTTACAGCCTGCTGTCCTCGGCCTGGTTCGTGTCGCTGGATGCGGTCGATGTCGCCTTTACCGAGGCTGCTGTCGGGGCCGGAATTTCGACCGTGCTGCTGCTCGGCGCGATGCTGCTGACGGCGCGCGAGAGCGAGCCGACCAAGCCGCAGCGCCATTGGGCCGCCCTGGCCGTGGTCGTCGCGGCGGGGTCAGCCCTGCTCTATGCCGTGCCGGACATGCCGGTCTATGGCGATGCCGAATCGCCGGCCAATGCCTATGTCGGGCGCGCCTATCTCGAGCAGACGCCCAATGACATCTCGGTGCCCAATGTCGTGACCGCAGTGCTGGCCAGCTATCGCGGCTATGACACGCTGGGCGAGACGACGGTGATTTTCACCGCCGGTCTGGGCGTCACCCTGTTGCTGGGCTTCGGGATCAGGCGCCGTGAAAACAAGACGAAACCCAAAAAGGGAAAGGCGGCGCCGTGACACCTCACCTGATCCTGCGAGTCGTTTCCAAACTGCTGATCCCGATGATCGTGGTGTTCGGGCTCTATGTGCAATTCCATGGCGATTTCGGCCCGGGCGGCGGCTTCCAGGCCGGCGTGATCGTGGCGGTGGCCGTGATCCTCTATGCGCTGATTTTCGGCATCGACGAGGCGCGCCGTGCCGTGCCGCCGGCCGCGACGCGCTATGGCTCCGCCTTCGGCCTGCTGTTGTTTGCCGGCGTCGGTATCGCCTCAATGCTGATGAATGGTGCCGGCGAGGGGCTCAACTTTCTCGATTATGACGCGCTTCACCCCGATCAGGGCCACCATACCGGCCAGCATTACGGCATCCTGCTGGTGGAGATCGGCGTGTTGTCGACCGTCGCCTCGGTGATGCTGTCGGTGTTCTACGCCTTTGCCGGGCGGATCCCCGACATTCCGGACGAGGACTGGTAATATGCTCGATATCCTGCTGGAACGGTTCAATTATATCCCGATCCTCATCCTGATGATGACGGGTCTGTATGTCGTGTTCGCGACCGGAAACCTGATCAAGCGCCTGGTCGGCCTGTCGCTGTTCCAGACCTCGGTCTGCCTGTTCTATATCAATCTGGCCAAGGTGTTTGGCGGCCAGCCGCCCATCCTGGCCGAGTATCATGGCGGCGAGGATGCCGGTTACGCTGCCGCTGCAACCAGCCATGCAGTCGAAGCGGCGATCTATTCCAACCCGCTGCCGCATGTCCTCATCCTGACGGCGATCGTCGTGGGCGTGGCGACGCTGTCGGTCGGTCTCGCCCTGGTGGTGCGGATCCGCGAAGCCTATGGCGTGATCGAGGATGACGGGCTGAATGCAGCCGATTATTCGCGTGAGACAGGAGCCGCCGAGTAATGGAATTTCTGGCCCACCTGTTGCCGGCGGGGATCGCTGCGCACGCACCCGTTCTTCTTGTCGTCATCCCGCTGATCCTCGCCCCGGTCGCGGCGCTGATGCCCAATGGCCGGCTGGCCTGGGGTCTTTCCCTGCTGGGCGCGATTATCGTTGCGGTCTTCGCCCTGGTCCTGCTGGGCGAGGTCTCGAGCACCGGCGTGATCAGCTATCATCTCGGCGGCTGGGCGCCACCGCTCGGGATCGAGTATCGCGTTGATGCGCTGAACGTCCCGATCCTGTTGCTGGTCGGTTTTGTCGGCCTGTTATGCACCATCTACGCCCTGCCGACCGTGGCCGACGAGATCGAACCGGCCAAACAGCCGATGTTCTACTCGGCCTTCCTGGTCTGCTTTGCCGGCCTGCTCGGCGTCACCATTACCGGCGATGCCTTCAATGTCTTCGTGTTTCTGGAGATCTCATCGCTCTCGACCTATGCGCTCGTCGCGATGGGCGGCAGCAAGGATCGCCGCGCCCTGACGGCCTCGTATAATTATCTGATCCTGGGCACGATCGGCGCGACCTTCTTCGTGATCGGTGTCGGCTTTCTCTACATGGCGACCGGCACGCTCAACCTGGCCGATATCGCCCGCGTGCTGGCGGAGAATGGCCATACCCGCGTCACCGAGGCGGCCTTCGCCTTCATCGTCGTCGGGCTCGGACTGAAGGCGGCGATGTTCCCGCTGCATGTCTGGCTGCCGAATGCCTATGCTTTCGCGCCGAATTTCGTCACCGCCTTTCTGGCCTCGACGGCGACGAAAGTGGCCTTCTATGTCCTGATCCGCTTCGTCTTCTCGGTCTTCCACCCGGACGTTAATTTCGTCGCGACATCCTTTACCTGGATCTTCGCCGTGCTCGGTACGGTCGGCATGATCGTGGCCTCCGCGCAGGCGATCTTCCAGACCGATCCGCGCCGCGTGCTGGCCTATTCCTCGGTCGCCCAGGTGGGCTATATGATGCTCGGCCTCGGCATGGGGACGCAGGCGGGCCTGTCGGCCGGCATGTTGCACCTGATGAACCATGCGATGATGAAGGGCGCCCTGTTCATGGCGCTCGGGGCCTTCGCGCTGAAATTCGGTGTGCGCAGCATTGCCAGTCTCAACGGGCTCGGCCGCACCATGCCGGTCTCCGCTGGCGCCTTCACGATTGCCGGCCTGTCGCTGGTCGGCGTGCCGCTGACGGTGGGCTTCACCTCGAAATGGTATCTGATCATCGCGGCGCTCGAGCGCGGCTGGTGGTGGGCCGTGGCGGCGCTGATCCTGTCGTCCCTGCTGGCGCTGGTCTATGTCGGCCGCATGCTGATGGCGATCTGGACGGAAACGCCGCCGAGCCATCATGGCAAGGCTGTGACCGCGAAAATGGCGCCCTGGGCGGCCGTTGTGCCGATGGGGATCCTGGCGATTGCCAATGTGTATTTCTTCTTCAATGCCGCTCCGCTGGTCTATCTGGCGCAAGCCGCGGCCGAAGCGATGATGGGAGGGCGCTAGCTCATGTGGTCTCCCGAACTTGCACTGGCGCTCGCGCTGGCCATTCCGGCATTCGGCGGCGTCATGGTCGCCCTGCTCGGCGATCGGCCGAACTGGCGCGAGGGCGCAACCCTGGTCGCCGGCGTGCTGCTGGCGCTCAATGTCGCCTATCTGGTCGAGATCGCGCCGAGCCATCCGACCCTGATCCTGGCCTCGATTGCGCCGGGTCTGGAACTGGCCTTCACGCTGGAACCGCTCGGCGCGCTGTTTGCGGCGGTGGCGAGCGGGCTGTGGCTGGTCAACTCGCTGTATTCCATCGGCTATATGCGCGGCAATAATGAGAAGAACCAGACGCGTTTCTATGTCTGTTTCTGTATCGCCATCGCTGCGGCGATGGGCGTGGCCCTGTCGGGCAATCTGCTGACAATGTTCGTCTTCTATGAAGTCCTGACCCTGTCGACCTATCCGCTCGTCACCCATAAGGGCGATGCGGCGGCGCGGCGCGGCGGCCGGATCTATCTGACCATTTTGCTGGGCACTTCGATCGGCCTGCTCCTGCCGGCGGTGATCGCAACGCAATTCCTCGCCGGGTCGACGGATTTCGTCGCCGGTGGCCTGTTGGCGATCAATAACGCTTCGCCGATGATTTCGGGCATTTTGCTGGTGCTGTTTGCCTTCGGCATCGGCAAGGCGGCGCTGATGCCGGTCCATCCCTGGCTGCCCAATGCGATGGTGGCGCCGACCCCGGTTTCCGCCTTTCTGCACGCCGTTGCGGTCGTCAAGGCAGGCGTGTTCGCCATGCTCAAGGTCGGCGTCTATATTTTCGGACCGGGCCTGATCGCGATGACGCCGACGGCGCTGCCGCTGGCCTGGATCGCCGCCGGCTCGATCGTGCTGGCTTCGCTGATCGCGCTGACCAAGGATAATCTCAAGGCGCGGCTGGCCTATTCGACCATCAGCCAGCTCTCCTATGTCACGCTGGCCGTCATGCTCGGCTCGCCGCTGGCCATGCTGGGCGGCGCGCTGCAGATCGTGATGCATGCCTGGGCCAAGATCACGCTCTTCATGAGCGCCGGCGCGATCTATACCGCGACCAAGAAGACCAATATCTCGCAGATGCGCGGGCTTGGCCGCCACATGCCCTGGCTGTTCGGCGCCTATACGATCGGGGCGCTGTCGATCATCGGCCTGCCGCCGCTGGCGGGTATGTGGCCGAAACTCTTCCTGCTGCAGGGCACATTCGAGTCCGGCCATGTGATCCTGGCGGCGGCGCTGATTGCGTCATCCCTGCTCAACATCGCCTATCTGCTGCCGCTTTCGGTGCGCGGGTTTTTCGAGCCACCTGAAGAAACCAAGCTGAAAAAGCCGGCGCCGATGCTGGTGATCCTGCCGCCGGTGATCACGGCCGCGGGTGTCATCCTCCTGTTCTTCATGATCGGACCATTGCGGGATTACCTCCTGCCCGTGTTCGAGCCGGTCACGATTGTCGAGACAGCCCTATGAGCGTGAAACCCAGCAAAAAAGACGATCTGATCCATCCGGTCGCGCGGCCCTTTCTGTGGCTGGAATCAAAATGGTTCACCTCGAGCCTGTTCTGGGTGCTCGGTGCGCTGGCGATCGGCCTGGGTGCGTTTGATCTGATCCATCATCGCCATGACTATCTGGAATTTGCCCAGACGCCCGGCTTCTACGCCCTGGCGGGCTTTGGCAGTTTCGTGCTGGCGGTCATGGGCGGCTGGTTCGTGATCCGCCGCTTCCTTGGCCGCGAAGAAGACTATTGGGACAAGGAGGCTGGCGATGAGTGACATGTTCGCGAATATCTCGCCGGCCCTGCCGATCATTTTCGCCGGGCTCATCGCCGCGGTCGTGCCGAATAATTATGTGCGCAAGGGCCTGGCCCTGCTGGCGCCGGTCCTGGCCGGGCTGTGCTGGTACAGCCTCGAGATTGGCACGTATGGCGTCATCGATTTTGGCGGCTTCACGCTGGAAACCCTGCGCTTCGACGAATACAGCCGCATCTGGAGCCTGATCTTCATCATCGCCGCCTTTCTCAACGGGCTTTACGGCCTGCACGAGAAGGACCGCGTCACCGATGCCGCCGGGCTGATCTATGCCGGCGGCGCGCTCGGCGCGGTGTTTGCCGGCGATCTGATGACGCT
>JBNMNI010000065.1:0-6932 GCA_051275375.1 Maricaulis sp.
ACGAAATCGATCGCGGCAATGCCGCCCAGGCCGCGCAGGCGTATCTGGCGTGCGGCTTCCTTCGCGGCGGAGAGGTTGAGGGCCTGGGCCAGCTGCAGCGGCGAGCCGGTGCCCTTGCGGCCCTCGGCATCGACATCGACGGTGACCATGGCGCGGGTCTGCTCGATGCAGAGCGAGCCGCCGCCGGGAATGGGGGCGACAGGATCCATTGCCAGTTCAAAGGCTTCCTCGAGATCGAAATCGGTCTCATCGGCCCAGACGACGTCGGCGCCGGCAAAGGTCTGCGCCAGACGCTGGGCCAGGATGGGAGCGGGCTCGAGGCATTCGGGGGCCTCGCCGGTCGCGATCTCGACCAGGTTGAGCGTCGGGCCCTTATCGGCAAAGGCTTCGCGCGAAACCCGCACGCCAATCGCGGCGCCTTCGTGCAAACCCTTGGGACGGCCCGTTTTTCCGAAGGGCATGAAGCCCTCCTCGCCCAGACCGAGATCGACAAAGGCGGCATTCAGGGCCGGTTCGACGCGGCGGACGCGGCCGCGATAGAGCTCGCCCTCGACGGCGCGCTGGCGCAGTTCGGACCAGCGGTCGAGATGCAGTTCGACAATGCGGCCATTCTCGGCGATAGCGGCGCGGGTCTCGCCGATATTCTCTTCGATAAGGATCTGGCGGATCATGGTTTTTGCGTTTCGTTCTGGGCTTCAAGGACTGGATAGCCAAGCCCGGTCAAGAGATTGACGGTCTCATACATTGGCAGGCCGACGACGCCGGTATAGGAGCCGATCAGCGCGATGACAAAGGCGCCGGCGCGGCCCTGAATGCCGTAACCGCCGGCTTTTCCGCGCCATTCGCCGCTGGCGATATAGGTTTCGAGTTCCGGCGCGCTCAATCGCTTGAACTTGACCCTGGTCTCGACCAGCCTTGCCGTCAGCTGACCGTCCGGTGTCCGCAAGGCTATCCCAGTGTAGACGCGATGATTGCGCCCGGACAGCAGAGCCAGACAGGCGCGCGCCTGGGCCTCGGTCTCGGCCTTGGGCAAGACGCGGCGGCCGACGCCGACCACGGTGTCGGCGGCGAGCACGAAGGCATCACAATCGCGATGGGCCGAAGCCTTCTCGAGCGCAAGCCGTCGCGCCAGAGGGCCAGGCAGCTCTCCGGGGATTTCGCTCTCATCGATATCGGTGGGCTCGATGGCATCCGGCACGAGGCCGGCGCTGGCAAGCAGATCCAGGCGGCGCGGTGACGCGCTGGCCAGGATCAGGCGTGGGCGTGGCTCAGCCATTCGGGCATCCGTTTCGCTTGTCCACGCCGGCCGGGGTCTTATTTGAAGCGATAAGTGATCCGGCCCTTGGTCAGATCATAGGGCGTCATCTCGACCAGGACCTTGTCGCCGGCCAGAACGCGGATACGATTCTTGCGCATCTTGCCCGCAGTGTGGGCAATGATTTCGTGTTCGTTTTCAAGCTTCACCCGGAAGGTCGCGTTCGGAAGCAATTCCGTAACTTCGCCGGGAAACTCCAATAATTCTTCCTTAGCCATGCGGCTCCTCATAGTCGTCAATGCGGGTCAAAATATGCAGAATCAGCCCGACAGCCGGGCCGATTGCGCCCCGGCGCGCGTATATAGTCCCGCCTGCCCCATAAAGTCGAGGCTTCAGGCGCTTTTTCGCGGCAAGTCCCAGCTGGCGATGCGGGCATTGATGGCATCGCGCGTTTGCCGGTAGGCCGCCAGGCGCTGCTCACGGCTGCCGCCGGTCTCGCTGGGATCGGGAATCGGCCAGGCCTGGAACTCGGCCGTCTTGTCGGCAGCGTATTGCCGCGCCAGCCGGTCGGCGGCGGTCGAGAGCGAGACAACCAGGGCAGCCGGCGGGTCGATCACGCCGCTCAGCGCCATCGGCGAAATATCTTCCAGATCGCAGCCCAGCTCGGCCATTACCGCAACCATGAAACCATCGGCAAAGGCGGCCGGGATCACACCGCAGGAGCGCGCCTGGGCCTGCTCGCCGAAATGCTGGCGCCACAGGGCGGCCGCCATGGGCGAGCGGATCGCATTGCGGCCGCAGACAAACAGGACCGAGGGCACGCTCATGACGCGGCCCGCCTGTGCAGGGCGCAGATCAGGGTGAAGAGGCGGCGCGACGTGTCGAAATCGACCTCGATCTTGCCGGTCAGACGTTCGCGCAGCAGGGTCGAGCCCTCATTATGGACACCGCGCCGTCCCATATCGATCGCCTCGATCTGGGCCAGGGGCGCATCGCGCACGGCCTCGTAATAGCTTTCGCAGATCAGGAAGTAATCCTTGACGATGCGGCGCAGCGGCCCCAGCGCAAACACGAAGGCGCGCACCGGTGTATCGTCTTCCAGCCGGACATCGAACAGCAGCCGGTCATGCTCGATCGCCAGGCGCAGGGCATAGGGCCCGCTGGCATCGCCAACGGAATCGCTGACCGGGCGGAAACTATTGCCCTCAAGCAGATCGGCGATCGCGACGCGGCGCTCGTGATCGGCATTGACGTCACTCGGCCCGATACTTGCGATATCGAGATCGATGCGGACAATCTTGTCGGAGGGTGTGTCGCTGCCGGTCATGGACGATCCGTATCATGTCCGGGCCGGCGCGTCGCTGGCCAGGGCTGGCTGATATCGACCATCGCCACATCGAGGCATTCGACCTCGAGCCGCATCTCGCCGCCGCCGGAGAAGACCAGCACGACCTGGCCCGAGGGGGCGTCGGAGGGCTGAAAGCCGATCGAGAGCAGATTGACCACGGCCTCTTCGGCGCCCTGGCGAATATTGTGCGAACGCGCCGCCAGAACATGACCGATCTGCAGCCCGCAGCGGATGCGCTGTTTGCGGCCGCCGGCCTCCCAGCGGAAGCGGTTGAAGGCAATGGTGAAACTGCGCAGCCTGGCGGAGAATTCGAAATCGCCCAACTGTGCCACGGCATCCTGGAGCGCCGCCGAAACGGCCTCCAGATCGGTGGCATCAAACGCGGTGAGGCGCAGGGGGGCAGAAGAGCGTTTCACGTCAAGTCTCCGTCAGTCGGCCCGGCGTTCGATACGGGCGCCGCAGCCGGAGAGCTTCGCTTCCAGCCGCTCGAAGCCACGATCAAGATGGTAGACCCGGTTGACCACGGTTTCACCCTCGGCGGCAAGCCCGGCAATGACCAGGCTGACCGAGGCGCGCAGATCCGTCGCCATCACCTGGGCCCCGCTCAGGCGCGGCACGCCGCGCACGACGGCCTCGCTGCCATGCACGCTGATATCGGCGCCCAGCCGCGTCAGCTCGGGGGCGTGCATGAAACGGTTCTCGAAAATCGTCTCGCGGATCACCGACGTGCCTTCGGCCAGCGTCATCAGCGCCATGAATTGCGCCTGGGCATCGGTGGGAAAGCCCGGATAGGGCTGGGTCTCGATATCGACGGCGGTCAGGCGCTCGCCATTGCGCGCCACGCGCACGCCCTCATCAGCCGGCTCAACGGTGACGCCGGCATCGCTCATGGCGCGCCAGAGCGTCTTGTTGTGGGCCCATTGCGCGCCTTCCAGAATGCAATCGCCGCCGGTCGCCGCGACCGCCAGGGCATAGGTTGCCGTTTCGATGCGATCGCCGACAACATGATGGCGCAGCCCCTTGAGCCGACTCTGGCCCTGTATCCTTATCGTGCTGGTGCCCGCCCCTTCGACCAGGGCTCCCATCGCGGTCAGCATGGCGGCGAGATCGGCAATTTCCGGCTCGCGCGCCGCATTCTCGATCACGGTCTCGCCGCGCGCCAGGGCAGCGGCAAGCATGGCGTGCTCGGTCGCACCGACCGAGGCGAAGGGCAGATCGATCTCGCCGCCGATCAGCCCGCCGGCCGGCGCCCGGGCATCGACATAGCCTTCGGAGACCTCGATCACGGCGCCCAGCGCCTCAAGCGCCCTGAGATGCAGATCGACCGGGCGGGCGCCAATGGCGCAGCCACCGGGCAGCGAAACGCGCGCATGGCCCTCGCGTGCGAGTAGCGGGCCGAGCACATTGAAGGTGGCGCGCATCTTGCGCACCAGATCATAGGGCGCGAAGGTATCGCTGATCGTAGCGGCGTGCAGGTGCAGCTCGGCGCCCTCGGCCTCATCGACTGCGACGCCCAGCTTGGCGAGCAAATGCCCCATGAAGCGCGAATCGGCCAGGCGCGGCATGTTGGAGAGCGTCACCGGCTCATCGGTCAGCAGTGCGGCGGCCATCAGTTTCAGTGCAGAATTCTTGGCGCCGCTGATGGGAATCCGCCCTTCAAGCCGCGCCCCGCCCTGGATGATGATCCGGTCCATGCTCACTCCTCAATCCGTTGAACGCGCATCTCGCGGTTCGAACCCGGCGGGATTATGACTCATCCTGCGGATTTTTCGTGTCAGGGATTGCAGAAGCTTGTGCAGTCAGCCCCTCACCCGCTTCGCCATCGGGCTGATCGCCGGCAGGATCGGCCTCGGTCACAGGCGCGGCGCGGTCGCCCTTGCGGCGGCGCAGATTGGTGCGCAGGGCCGCTGCCAGCCTCGCCTCACGCGTGTCAGGATTGCCGGTAGTGGGGGGCTTGCGCGGCGGGGTCGGTGATTTCGTCATGCCATTGGTCATGTCGAACGCAGCTCTCCACGTCAAGACGCACTTGGCGGGAGGGCGACCATGTATTATACGCCCGGCTTCGCGTCGCGACTTTAGCGACCCGGCGCCGCCATAGCTCAGGGGTAGAGCGCGTCATTGGTAATGACGAGGTCCACAGTTCAATTCTGTGTGGCGGCACCATTTTCCTCTTCCAACACAAGACATGCATGGCGGGCCATTGGCCCTGCCGCTCCGGTCACTGGCTGGATTGCGCGCGCAATGCCCGGCTCGATGCCGGAAGCGCCGGAGGACGGCATGGCCGGCGGGCGTGCCTGCGCCAGACCCGCGCCGCAAGTGACGGCGCCAGCGCGCTGGAGCAGCCCGGCGGAATTTCCCGGTGAAACGCCGATCGGAAATATGCTAGGGGATGGGCGTTCCGGCGCGTGAATTGCCGGATCGCCCGATGGGGGGCGGAGACTGGCGGCGCCGCGCGCAATAGCTTTGCGGGCGTGGCCATAACCGGGGTGGACTGGCATGATATCCGATTGGCAACGCGCGCTGGCGGCGCTTCTGATTGCGGCTGGCCTCGGCTCGGGCCTGGCCAACTTGGCGCCGGAGCTGCGCGAAGCCGGTCTGCTGCCGTCGCAGACGCAGACCAAATCCGAACTACTCTATTCCATCGTCAATATCACCGAGGATTTCGAGGCGCGTTCCGCCTGCCCGCTCGATCTGGAAGCGGCCCGCGCCCGTATCGAGGCCGGGCTGCGTGCCCAGGCGTTGCAGCCGGTGTTCAGCCCGATTGCCGAAGGGCCCGGGGTTTTGACGCAGGAGATCGCCGCGCAGCCGATTGCCGCCGATAGCGGCATGGTGTGTGGCTGGACGGCCAGCGCCTCCTTCAATGGCCAGCGCGGGCCGGTGCGCCATGATCGCGACGGGCATTCCTATTCCAGTCTCGAAGCGGCGAGCCGCGATGTACACCCTTTGCTGACGAACCAGATCCGTTGAGCCGGCGCTATCGCGCGGTGACCGCCCGCGCTAGGCTCGCCCCGTCCCCTGCCTGGAACGGATGCCGATGAGCCCGCTTTTTCCATCGATCGAGCCGCATCGCAGCGGTCAGCTGCCCGTCGATAACGGCCACACGCTGTATTGGGAGCAATGCGGCCAGGCCGGCGGGTTGCCCCTGCTGGTCCTGCATGGCGGCCCCGGTTCGGGCTGTTCGGCCAAATTCCGCCGCCTGTTCGATCCGGCCCGGTTTGACGCCGTGCTGATGGACCAGCGCGGCTGTGGCCGCTCGACACCACACCTCTCACTCGAAGCGAATACGACCGCCGATCTGATCGGCGATATCGAGGCCTTGCGCACCCATCTGGGGATTGAGCGCTGGATCGTGTTCGGGCCGTCCTGGGGCTCGACCCTGGCGCTGGCCTATGCGCAGGCCTTCCCGCAGCGGGTGAGCACGCTGGTGGTCGAGGCGGTGTTCCTGGCGACGCCGGACGAGCTCGACTGGTGGCATGGCGAAGGCGGTGCACCGCGTTTTTTCCCGGAAGCCTTCGCCGATTTCATCGCCCCGGTGCCGGAGCCTTTCCGCTCCACACCCCGGGCGATCATGGACTGGTGTTTCGAGGAGATGCTGCGCGAGCAGGCGGACGGGTTTGCGGCCTTGAACCGTCTGAGCGATCCGAAAGCCAGCCTGGCCGGGCTGCGGCAATCGACGCTGTATCGCTGGACCGAGTATGAGGACCGGCTCTCCTGGCTCGACCAGTCGGCCGAGGCGACGCGCGAGGGCCTCGCCGGGCGCGGGCCGGATTTCGTGGCGGCGCACTCACTGATCGAGGCGCATTATTTCCGCAATGGATGTTTTCTCGAGCCCGACCAGCTGATCGACAACGCCCCGCGTCTGGCGGGCCTGCCCATGCACATCCTGCACAGCCGCTATGACATGGTCTGCCCACCGCGCGGCGCGGTCCGTCTGGCAGCCGCCTGCCCGCATGCACAGCTGCACATGGTGCCGGTCAATGGGCATGCGATGACGGATGCGGTGCAGCGGGTACTCAATTGCGTGATGGCGGGCGTGACGGGGTCGTAAACGGCGCGCGCTATGCCCCTGCGCTCCTAATCCGGCGCGTCGGGCATCCAGGCATGGATGGCGAGGCTGACACTGCCGCCGGTGAAGCTGGCACCATTGGCGGTGAGCACGATGGCGGTGTCGCTGTAGAAGGCGGTCGGGCCGATGACGCCCAGATTGCTGGCGCCGGCTGAAATCCCCAGCGAACCGCCAAATTTCGACGTCTCGCCGGCAATGCCGCAATCGAAGCTCGCCGCGCCGGTGATGGCTTCGGTCGTGCGCACCGAGACGCAGAACACGAT
>JBNMNI010000066.1:0-6920 GCA_051275375.1 Maricaulis sp.
CGGCCCTGCCCGACAAACTTGCGAGCGAGTCTCAATTGAGGCAGGTATGCGCTTCAAGCGCCACTTGCCCCCGGAGCCGATCTTGCCCTTTCGCCGCGTCATTTTCTGGTCCCATCTCAGCGTCGGCATCGCCGTCGGACTGATCGTCTTTCTGCTGTCGGCCACGGGTGTGCTGCTGACCTATCAGCGCCAGATACTCGGCTCTGCCGAGGTCCGGCTTAGCCCGGCCTCAATGGAGCTGGACCGGATGACCGCCGACGCGCTGGCACAGATCGCCTCGGACAAGGGCGGCGATGCCCAGCTCTCCCTGGTCTTTCATCGCGACCCGGCCCGGCCGGTCGAGATCAGTGCCGGGCGAGGACAAACGAGACTGATCGATCCCCATACGGGCGCCGGGCTCGACTCCACCGCCGGACCGGCGCGCGCATTCTTCAGCGCCGTCACCAGCCTGCATCGTTATCTGGCGCTGAGCGGGACCGCGCGGGAGACCGGCGCGGCGATCACCGGCGCCGCCAATCTCGGCTTCCTCTTCATCCTGGTGAGCGGCTTCTATCTGTGGTGGCCCAAGGCCTGGCGCTGGTCCGTCCTCAAGGCGAACCTGATGTTTCGCCGCCATCTGCCCAGCGCCAAGGCGCGCGATTACAACTGGCATCACGTGTTTGGCATCTGGGCCCTTATCCCCCTGCTTGCAGTCGTGATCTCCGGCGTCGTGATCTCCTATTCCTGGGCCGGCAACCTGCTCGCCCGTGCCTATGGCGAGGAGCCCGCACAACGCCGCGGCCCACCCGCAAGCGACGCCGCCGCCCTGAAGGCCGAGACGCCTGTGGAGCCGCTGGAAGGCAGCGTCACGCTGGAGCAATTGCTTGAGAGCGCGCGCGCCGCCGGTCCGGCCTGGCGCGCCATAACGATCGCGCTGCCCGCCTCGCCCGCCGCAGCATCGATCGAATTGACGGTCGATACCGGCAATGGCGTCCAGTCCGATCGCAAGCGGGTTTTGACCTTCGACCGCAGCGATGGCGCGCTTTTGACCGATGTCACCGCCTCCCAGACCCAGACCCCGGCGCGCAGGGCGCGCACCTATCTGCGCTTCCTGCACACTGGCGAAGTCTATGGCTGGTGGGGTCAGACCCTCGCCGGGCTGGGCTCCCTGGCCGCGCTATTCCTGGTCTGGACCGGGCTCGCCCTCGCCTGGCGGCGCCTGGTGGCGCCGCTCTGGCGACGGCGGCGGCAGGGCTAGCGCCAGGGCGGCCAAGTTTCGCCTCTATTTGCAGACAGGCTTGCTGCGGACAATTATCAGCCCGGAGCTCTGCCATGGACGTCATTCGCATTCTTCTGTCGATTCTTCTGCCGCCGCTGGGCGTTTTTCTTCAGGTCGGAATCGGTGTCCAGTTCTGGATCAATATCGTTTTGACCCTGCTGGGCTACGTGCCCGGCGTCATTCATGCGGTCTGGATCATTGCCCGGCGCTAGCACAGGGAGGCTGACGGATGACGGATGAGAAACGCCCCGTAATTCCCGAGACACAGCCGGGCGAATCCGAGCGGGAATTGCGCCGGCTCGAAAGCCTGGCCGACTGGCTCGACACCCGTTTTCGCATCCCCGGCACCTCGATCCGCTTCGGGCTGGACGGCCTGATCGGCCTTGTGCCCGGCCTCGGCGATCTGGCGATGCTGGCGCCGGCCTTCTACCTGATCGCCCGCGCGGCCCATCTCGGCGCGCCGCTGCATGTACTCGCGCGCATGCTGATCAATACCGCCCTCGATCTGGTGATCGGCGCCATCCCGCTCATCGGCGATATTTTCGACGTCGCCTTCAAGGCCAATCGCCGCAATACCGCGCTGCTGGCGCGCTTTCTCGAGCGCAAGGCGGGCGGGCGTAGACGCTAGGGCCAGGGAGCGCGGGACGGGAAAGGCGAGACCATAGGATACGAAAAAAGGGACAGGTATAATTAGCGCGCCCGCGGCATGGCGCCTTGATAGGCAAACCGTTCCGGCGGCGCGTTAATTATACCTGTCCCCTTTTTGGTAGGCCTGGAGGGACTCGAACCCCCAACCAAGCGGTTATGAGCCGCCGGCTCTAACCAGTTGAGCTACAGGCCCGCTCGACAAGCGAGGCCGACATCGATACTGCGTCTTGCCGCGCTCGCCAAGACGTTGCGGCAGGCGATCTCAGCGCGCGGCAGTACGGCGGTGTTTCGGCCCGATGCTGAACACCAGAAGATGCGCCAGCAGGATCAGGGCGAGGATGATCAATTCGACCTGGTCGCGCAGCCAGAAACGCGGGCTGGCAACCTCGGCCCAATAGGCCCGTGCGGCCTGGGTTGTGTCGGGCGGGCCCTGCACGGACAGGCGCGCCGGAATGACGGCGGCGGCCACTTGCGGCGAGACGAATTCATAGCCCATCGCCTGCAGCGATGTCGTCAATTCGGTCAGGCGCGCCGGGTCGAGATACCAGTGGAAGAAGAAGCTGGCATAGCTGTCACGCAGCACGAGATTGCGCCGCGCCGACTCCAGCATCGCCTCCATCGAACGCCCGTGAACACTGCCCTGCGGGGCCCAGTTTCCCAGGGTTTCCGGCAGGATCACATCGCCGCGGATATCGCGCACCGGATAGGGGAAGAATTGCTCGCTATACAGCGCGCCCTCGCCTCCGTCATCGCCAGCCGCCTCGCCGCTGAAATACAGCACACGCTCGAGCCGCGCCGGAAAGCGTGTCCCGATCGAGCGATAGGCCGATTGGGACGCGGCATAATGCGGTGAGGTGAACAACCAGGGGCGCGGCAGGCCCGCCTCGGTCCAGTCGGCAAAGGCCAGGTCGAGCCGGTCATCCCACATCGCGCTGCCATCATCATCCAGCGGGCCGAGCAGTTCAAACCGTCCGGCCGCATCAAGCCCGGCGCGGAAGAACTCGTAATCGCTACCGCTGACGCCGAAATTCGGATTGGCGATCTCGCCATGCTGATGGGTGTGACCATGCATGATCAGCGTACCGCCGGCGCGCGTCATATCGCGCAGGGCACTGGCCAGATAGGGCCGCTCGCTCAGGGTGAAGCGGCGCTCGCGTCCATTGGAGAAATGACCGTTCGGATCGACATAACTGTCGTAGACCGTGGCGCTGAAGGGCACGTTGAGCGCCTCGATTGCCGCCAGCAAGGCGCGGATCTGTTCCGGATCGGCATCCGGTCCGATATCCTCGATCCGCATCAACGCCTGGCGCACATCCGGCGCATCCGGGGCCAGGGTGCGCGACAGGATATCGGCGAAGACCAGATAGCGGTCATCCTCATTGGCGAACGGCATCGGGCTCTCGCTGACCCAGGTCAGTTCACCGGAGCGCAGCGCCCAGGGCACCAGCTCGCCATCGGCGGCCTGCATCTGTGCCAGCACCTCGACGCGGTCCGGATCGGTGACGCGGATTTCCGCGACCAGATCGGTACTGTCGGGCGAGCGGGTGAAGTGTTCGCCGCGATAGACGACATCGGGAAAGGCCTTGGTCGTCGCGGCTTCGGCGAGCCAGCCGATCTGGGCCGCAAGGCCGGGCGCGGAGGCCTGCAGGCTGGCCGGGTCGGGCTGGATCCACATTGTGGCGCCCTCGCCATTCATCGCATCGTCCAGCAGGGCGGCCGGCACGGTCTGGCCATAGGTGGAGTTGACGACGATCAGCGCATCATGGCCGTCGCGATCATGGGGCTGGTATTGGGAGATCGCCGCCAGGGCCGCCTCGGCATGACGCCCGGCGAGATTGGCAATATTGACCGCATGCAATTCGCCCAGCGCATGGTCCTCGCCCTCATCGGGATAGAGGACCAGAACGCTGGAGCGCGCCGGCACCATCGCCGCTTCGGTTTCCGCACTGATCTCGCCATGCAGCGGATAGACCAGTGCGCCCCAGAGCGCGGTCAGAAATATGGCCAGGCGGATGATCATTCGCGGGCGTGCTCCCCAGCATCACAGGCTTAAGGTTTCACCCGGTCATGCGTCCAAAGCGCGGTGCAATTGTGCCAAATTTGCGGCGTCAGGCGGTCATTCTGGGGCGGTGGCGTTCAGCTTGCAGACAGCCAGCCTGTGTCTGACTCGGCGCGAATTCCCTACCAGCGGGACCGGATCGGCGTACAATCAATGCGCAGGGCCGCACCGACCCACAAACTAGGAGCCATGCCCCATGATACGCGCCCTTCTTGCCTCGACCGCCCTGCTTCTCGCCGCCGGCCCTGCCCTGGCGCAGGATATCCATCCGACACTGTCGCTCTCGGCCACCGCCGATGTACAGATCGCGCCGGACTACGCCACGGTCCAGTCCGGCGTCGTCAGCCGCGCCGCCACGGCGCAGCAGGCCATGCAGGACAATGCCCGCGCGATGACAGCCGTGTTCGAGGCGCTGCGCCGTGCCGGCGTCACCGGCAATGACGTCCAGACCTCGCAATTGAGCGTCACGCCGGTCTATGCCGACCGCCAGGAACCGGGTTCGAACGAGCTCGCCATCATCGGCTATGAGACCCGCAATACGGTGTCAGCCAAGGTGCGCGACACTGCCCGCGTCGGCAATGTGATCGATGCCATGGTTTCTGCGGGTGCGAACAATATCCAGGATGTCAGCTTTGGCGCCGAGGACACATCGACGGCGATGGACCAGGCCCGCCGCGATGCCATCGCCAGCCTGCTGGCGCGCGCCGATCTCTTCGCCGGCGCTGCCGGGTTCGAATTGTGCGGCATTACCCGCATGAGCGAGGACTTTTCCCGGCCTGCAGTGCCGATGCTGATGTCCCGGATGGAGTCGGCTTCAACGCCGGTCGCAGCCGGTCAGCTCAAGATCAGCGCCACCGTCAATGCGGATTTCTGCATCGTCAGCGATTGATCAGGCCGCTTCCGGCTTGGCCACGACCTGGTTGTGTTCGTCAAACAGGACCACAACCGGGTCGTGCTGCCGGGCTTCGGCGGCATCCATGCCGGCATAGGCGACCACGATGATGCGGTCGCCGATCTGGGCCAGACGGGCGGCGGCGCCATTAATGCCGAACATGCGGCTGCCGCGCGGCGCCTCGATGGCATAGGTGGTGAAACGCGCACCATTATTGATGTTGAGCACATCGACCTGCTCATAGGGCAGGATGCCGGCGGCATCGAGCAGATCGCTATCGATCGAGATCGAGCCTTCATAATGCAGGTCCGCCTGGGTCACAGTGGCCCGGTGAAGTTTGCATTTCAACATGGTGAGGCGCATCGCGCTCAACTCCGTACCGACTATTGCTGCACTGCACATACGTGGCCCGGCCTCCGATTTCAACGTCCGGACACGTTGAAATTTTCTCCGTCCCGTGCGGCGAGCTGAACCCGTGCTAACTCACGGTTTCAATCAAGGTTCATGCATGCCGCGTGAAAATGGTGTATCTTAGGACATTAGGGAGGGTGGAGTTTTCAACATGCACAAGTTTTTGACCCCGTTTGCACTGGCGCTGCTCGCCAGTAGCGGCGTGCAGGCCCAGACCGCGCCGCCCGTGCGCGGCACGCTCGCCCAGCCAGCCGCAACCCTGAACCAGGCCACGCTGCAAGCCCAGCCCGCCAATCCCGATGCGCCACGCACCGTGGCGATCAATTGGGACCAGGCGCGCGCCGATGCCCGCCGCCAGGGCGCCGCCAATCAGGCCGTCACCGCAGCGCGCGTCGCGCCGGAACTGCCGCGGCCCAGCAATCGCGAAGCCGCTGCAGTCGCCAATACCCGCCTGCCGGTGCTGGTTCCCAATATGGGGATATTGAGCGCTTCGCCGCCGCCGACCGTACTGCTGTTTCCGCGCACCGACTTCTACACCCTCTCCATCAGCGGCGACGGTCTTGTGATCGAAGTGTTCGGCACCCGCCTGGCCCATGCCGTCGCCCCCGACGCCCTCACCGCGCGGCAATTGCGCGCCACCGGGCCGGACGAATTGCGCGTTTCTGCGACCGAATATGGCCAGGTCGCCGATTTCAACCGCTATGGCGCCGCCTATACCGTGACGCTGGAATGCGACAATCCGCAGACCGATCCGCGCTGTGCCGATGACGAACTGGTCCGCCGCCTCGCCCGCTCGCTGGTGATCGCCGGCGGCTCCCCCGGCGAGGGAGGTTGACCATGTCGACCCGCGAAACCGAACTCTCCCTTGCCGCCGCCATCGCCGCTGCGGGCATCGCCGCCATGTTCTGGTGGCCCGCCGCCAGTGACGCGCCAGCCGAACCGGCCGTCGCGCTCGAAGAGCCTGTCATTGAAGAGCCGGTTGTTGAAGCGCCGGAGCCCAATGTCGAGCCCGTCGAAGAGCCCGAGCCGGTCATTGAGCCGGAGCCCGTCGAAGCGCCGCCGCTCCCGCCCGTGCTTGACGATGCCGGCATCGCCTTCTCCTGGATGCCGGCCGGCGATCTCATCGCCAGCTCCGGCACCGGCCAGACGCTGCAGATCAATTACGCGCCCGGCATGCGCTTCCCGATCGAGGCCGGCCAGGCCTATGCCAATAGCCAGGTCTATAATTATGGCGGCTATCTCGGCCCGACCGGCGGCCAGTGCAATAGTGCCAATTACGCCTATTCCTGGCGCGATAATTTCTGCGAAACGCGCGGTTATGGCACGCCGATGTGCCCGAGTGGCCATGGGCATCAGGGCCAGGATATCCGCCCGGCCAGCTGCAATGACGGCGTTCACCAGGCCCTCGCTACCGCCGATGGCACCATCACCTCGATCGGCAGCTATTCGGTGCGCCTGATGAGCGATGACGGGATACGCTACACCTATCTTCATCTCGACAAGCCCAGCCTGCAGGTTGCCGCCGGCGACCACGTCACGCGCGGCCAGCAAATCGGCTTCGTCTCCAACGAGTTCGGCGACACCTCGACCACCATCCATCTGCATTTCGAGATCCAGATGGCGGTCGATACCGGCGGCGGCATCCAGAACAC
>JBNMNI010000067.1:0-6913 GCA_051275375.1 Maricaulis sp.
GCCTCTTCAAAGGCTTCGGCGGCATCGGCGGTCAGGACGTCGGCCCACATATAGCCGTAATAACCGGCCGAATAGCCTTCACCCTCGAAAATATGCCCGAATTGCGGGCTGCGGTGACGCATGACGATTTCATTCGGCATGCCGAGGCGTTCCAGCTGGGCGCGCTCGAATGTGTCGGGATCGCCGATCTCGTCCGGCGGCGTCATGTGATAGGCCATGTCCATCAGCGCGGAGGCGAGATATTCGCCGGTCGAGAAGCCCTGGTTGAAATTATTCGCCGCACGGATGCGGGCGATCAATTCCTGCGGCATCGGCTCACCATCAACATTGACCAGATAATTGTTGACCACCGGGTCGGTCAAAAGCCAACGCTCCAGCAATTGCGACTGGAATTCGGTGAAGTCGCGCACGCCGCCATTGAGCGTCGGATAGGCGACATTGGACGACAGCCCGTGCAGGGCATGGCCGAATTCGTGGAAGAAGGTCGTCGCATCATCCCAGGAAACCAGCACAGGCTGGCCCGGTGCCGGCTGGACGAAATTGGAATTATTCGTCGCCAGGACATTGGTCACACCGTCATAGGTGGTGTGGCTGCGGAAGCTGTTGGCCCAGGCGCCCGAGGACTTGCCGGTGCGCGCATAGGGATCGAGATACCAGACGCCGATATTGGCGCCGGTCTCGCGATTGGTGACTTCCCAGACGCGAACGGTCGGGTGCCAGACGGAGACCGTGCCTTGCGGCAATTCGGTGAAGTTGAAGCCGAACAATTCGCCGGCGACGTAGAACATCCCCTCGCGCAGATTGTCGAGCTGGAGATACTGGCTGACTTCCTCGCTATCGAGATCATAGCGCGCGGCGCGCACTTTCTCGGCGTAATAGCGATAATCCCAGGGCTCGATCGTGATGCCGGCGCCTTCGCTGTCGGCGAGGGCCTGCATGTCGGCAACCTCTTCATGGATGCGCGCGACGGCGGCGGTCCAGACGCCTTCCATCAGCGCCATCGCCCGTTCCGGCGTGCCGGCCATGCGGTTTTCCAGGCGCCACTGGGCGTAATTATCATAGCCCAGCAGTTCCACGCGCTCATCGCGCAGGGTCAGGATTTCCATGATCAGGGCGTTATTGTCATACTCATCGCCATTATCGCCGCGATTGTAATAATCCGTCCAGACCAGCTCGCGCAGATCGCGCTCATCGGAGAAGGTCAGGAAGGGATCCATCGAGGAGCGCGTATTGGTGATGGCGTACTGGCCCTCATGGCCGCGCTCGGTCGCCGCAGCGGCCGAGGCCTGGGCAAAGCCTTCCGGCAGGCCGGAGAGCTGGTCGGCGGTGAGGTAGTGAACGTAGTTTTCCTCGTCATGCAGCAGGTTGGACGAGAAGGCGGTGTAGAGTTCCGACAGGCGCTCATCGATCGCGGCATAGCGTTCGGCGGCGGCGCCTTCCAGCGTCGCGCCATTGCGGGCAAACCCGTCATAGGTCAGCTGCACGAGGCGCTGCTGATCGGGACGCAGCGTCGCCATTTCCTCGCCCTCATAGACGGCGCGGACACGGGCGAACAGGGCGGTATTCTGGGTGATTTGCGAGCCGAAGGCCGACAGGCGCGGGGCCATTTCAGCCTGGATGGCGCGGAATTCCGGGCTCGACATGTTCGACGACCAGATGCCCCAATAGGTGAAGACATTGCTGAGCGGCTCACCGGCCCGTTCCATCGCGACGATGGTGTTCTCGAAACTGGCGGGCTCGGGATTGGTGGCGATCGCATCGATCTCGGCGAGATTGAGCGCCATGCCCTCTTCAAGCGCCGGCTCGAGATCGTCCAGGCTGGCCGTGTTGAAATCGGGAACGCCGCCGAATGGACCGGTCCATTCCGCGAGCAGCGGGTTGCTGGACATGACAGTCTCCGTAGTCTCGGTGTTAGTGGCGTTGGCAGACGTAGTGTCGGTCGTCGGCGTGCAGGCAGCGGCAAACATTGCAGCAGCGCTCACAGTGACCATCATCAGATGACGCATGGAATTTTCCCTCGGGTGAAAAAGTTGGCGCGAACCTAGCCTTTCCGGGCATGACTGGAAAATTAAGAATTCACCATCTTCAAGCAGGGTGCTGCTTGATCCGGCCATCGGCGCGGTCAATGCTGCGGCCAGTTCCGGCCGGACAGGGGTTATTACAGTGCGCGTCCTCGTCATTTTATTGATCGCCTCGATCACTGCCCTGCTGGGCTGGGGCGTGTTCCGCCAGGCTTCAAACCTGGCGGCCGATACCGACCTGCACCTGGTCGCTGTCGAGCGGTTCGAACCCGGCGAGGCACCCTATCTGGTCGGCGTGCAGCCCTGGCTCGAACAGGCGCACTATCAGAGCGCCGCCGCACTGCACGACCGGCTGGCCGCCTATCTCGACCAGATCCGCAGCGAGCTTGATGCCGCGCCCGGCTCGATCATTGTCTTGCCGGAACATGCCGGGACCTGGCTGGTTGCGGCCGGCGCGCCCCGCGCCGCCTTCACCGCAGACACGACCGCGGGCGCCATGGCCTGGCTGATCGCCGCCAATCCGCTGGCTTTCGCCTCGGCCTGGCTGAGCTCGGGCGAGGAAGACCGCATGGCGGCAGCGGTCTTCCGCATGCGCGCCGCTGCCATGGCACGCGATTATCAGGCGGTCTTCGGAGCTCTGGCGGTCGAATATGGCGTGACGGTCGTCGCCGGTTCGATCGTGCTGCCCGAGCCGCGTATCGAGCATGGCGTGCTGATCGCCGGCGACGGGCCGCTCTACAACACCTCCGCCGTATTTCATCCCGATGGCGCAATCGATCCGCAATTGGTGCGCAAATCCCACCCCATCCCCAGCGAGACGCCCTTCACGGCGAGCTGGCCTGCCGGGCGCCTGCCTGTATTCGAGACACAGGCAGGCCGCCTCGCCGTGCTGATCTGCGCCGATAGCTGGCATCCTGATCTCTATGACAGCGTGCGGTCGCTCGATGCGGCGATCATCGCTGTGCCGGCCTTCCTGCAGCCCTCCAATGTCTGGAACGAGCCCTGGCATGGCTATACCACGGGCTGGCCCGCCGATGCCGACCGCAGCGATGAAAGCCGCCTCAGCGAGGGCGAGGCCTGGCAAAACTATGCGCTGGCGGGGCGTTTGCGGTCCGGCGGTGCGGATTTCGGCATGACCGCCTTTCTGCGCGGCCAGCTTTGGGATCTCGGTTCGGACGGCACCAATATCGCGGTCGCCGGCAGGCAAATCCATCTCGCCGACGCGCTGGAAGGCGCAGCGCTGACGCTGCTGCCTCTGGGTCAGCGCGAGCCCTGATCGCCATCCGCCAGCAGGGCCATTTCCGCATCGCGGGCCCGGCCTGCCTCGATCCGCGGCAGGATGCGCGCCTCGAGCGCTGCATTGCGGGCACGCAGGCCGCTGCGCAGTTGGGCATTGGCGGCGACCGCCTCGTGAATCAGCGATCCGCGCTGCCATAATTGCGGATCGCAGACCGACCACTTACCGTCAAAATCGACCGGGTGGAAAAGCGAGATACAGGGCGATTTTGTGCCGGTTACCGCGATGCGCGGCGGCTCGCCCGACGCCAGTTTGACGATCATCGAGCCAGTGGTGTGGCTGGGCCGCAGCAGGCCGCTCGCATGCATGCACAGATCGCGATTGCTGCCGCCGACAAATCCGTCCCCGGAGGCATGGCAGCGTAAAATCGCCGCCAGTCCGGCCAGTGACGGACCGTCTGCCTCGAGCCTGGCGATCCCGGCCCGCGACAGGGCGATGCGCTGGCGGGCGCAGCCGATGACCGGCCGCAACACGGTCTCGCCCCAGCCGCCAAAGCCGCGGGCTGGCGCTGCGGCCGAGCGCGCGACGATGCCCTGCCTCACCGTATAGGTATTGGAGATCGCCCAGTGATCGCCGACCGGCCGCACGACCCAGTCGCGCCCGGCGGTTTCCAGCACCAGCGCCTCGTTGGCATCGGCGATCAGGAAGGAATTGTCGTAGCGAAAATCCTTGTCGTGATAGCCGGCTGGCCCGCCCTGGCCGTATTGCTCAATGAGGCCGGTGATGACATCGCAGGCCGCGCGCGCGCTGCCGCCGCGTTCCAGGCCGAGACGGACCAGATCCATGCCGAGCAGGGCGGCGCCGCGCTTGTCCACCTGGCGCGAGAAGACCGCTTCATTGCCGATCACGACGCCGGCCGTATTGACCCCCATCTCGGCGCCCCACATCCAGACCGGGCGCGACAGCACCATGCCATAGCGCTCGCTCACCTGGTCGATCTCGATATGGGTGCATTGCAGGCGCCGGGCCGTGTCCCCGCGAACGGGCGCATGAAGCTCGACCAATTGCGGCTCATCCGGCTCGCGATCGGAATTCTTGGCGAACCAGCTGCTACCCTCGCGGCGGATGACCAGCGTATCGCACATCAGCCAGCCCCGAGCGCGGCTTCAACCTCTTGCGCGGCGCGTTCGGCCGCCTGCAAGGCGCCTTCGAAATAGCCGTAATAGCGTGTCGCGGTCTCGGTGCCGGCGACATGGATCGGGCCGATCGGCCGGCGCAATTCCATCCCGAGCGAGGTCCACACGCCGGGCCCCATCAGGGCGGCGTAACAGCCGCGTGTGTATTCCTCGGCAATCCAGTCCTGGTCGACATAGTCGATCGGATCCAGCGCCCTGTCGCCGAAATAGCAGGCGAAGGCCTGCAGCACCGCAGCGCGGCGCTCGGCCGGATCGCGGCCCGACCATTTGCGGGCATGATCGCCTTCGATGAAGCCGAGCAACAGGCCGGCCGACTTGCCGTCCTCGCTATTGTCAAAGGTGACGCGGACTTCCAGATCGGGCCCGACCGCCTGGCCGGCCAGACCGTCCTCGCGCCAGAAAGGCGTCTCATACTGGGCGATGCATTTGATACAGGCGCCCGGCGGCATGCGTTGCCAAAGGGCGGCGCGGCGCGAGGGCAGGACGGGGTCATAGCGCAGACGCACGGCCTGGGTCGGCGGCAGGGCGAGAATGGCGCGGCGGGCCTTGAACACGCCGTGCCGGGTCGTCACCGCCACTCCGGCATCGCTCCACGCGATGATCTCGACCGGGTGCTCCAGCCTGACGCGATCACCCAGCCCGTCGGCCAGACGCTGCGCCACGCCGGCCATATTGCCATGCACCCGGTCCTGCTGCGCCCCGCCCGTAGTGGCGAGGAGGTTTTCGAGCGAGGTGCCGGCGCGGGCATAGAAAAGCGCGTGCAGCAGCGAGATTTCGTGCGGCTCGGCGGTGAAGACCGCACCGATCCCGACGGCGAAAATCTCGAAGGCCTGGCGGGTAAAGGCCTGTTTGTGCATCCATTGCCCGACCGTCTGATGATCCCATTCGCGCGCCTTGGGATGGGCCCAGGGGCTGGCCGGGTCGAGCTGAGCCGCCATGGCGTCGAAGCGCGTCATCATCAGGTGCACATTGATCAGCACATGCGGCGGCAATTTGGGGATGGTGCCGGTATAGCGGCCGAGCTTTTCACCGCTCAGCACCAGGCGGTCGCCATGATCCCAGAGCGGATAGGTCGTCATGCCGAGATGGTCGATCAGGGCGTAGAGCCGGTCCTGGCCCGGCCCGACCCATTGCCCGCCGAGATCGGCGGTATCGCCATTGGCGAAGCTATGGGCCAGTGCCCGGCCACCGACGCGGTCGCGCGCCTCAAGCAGGACGACATCGCGCCTCGCCTTGAGCAGGTCCGCTGCGCGTAGGCCGGACAAACCGGCCCCGATGATGATAACATCATGCCTATGTGCTGTTGTCATTTCTGGCTCTCCGGAATGACAGGCTAGCATGCCCGAGCGGCCGAATACGAGCATCCAGATCCGAGCCCGGAAGTTTCGACCCGTTAACCTGACGATAACCATTTCGCCGCGCTGTCGCCGTAATCCCGGCAGATAAGCTGGGCCCTGTTTTTAGCGACCGGAGGTTCCCCATGCGCATGCTAGTTGCCACCCTCGCCGCCCTGTCCATTTGCCTCGTGGCGCCTGCCTTCGCGCAGGACCCGGAATACGGGCAGCCGAGCGAATATTCCGATCCCGTCGACACCTATTCCCAGGACGAGCTGACCGATGCGGTGACCGATTTCTTCGGCGTCACCGCCGAAGCCGCCGCCAGCACGCTGGAGCGGGTCTTTTCCGATCTTGGACGCCCGGTCGGCTATATCGCCGGTGAGGAAGTTTCCGGCGCCATCGGTTTCGGCCTGCGTTATGGCGAGGGCTATCTCACCATGAAGAGCGGCGAGCGCGAGAAAGTCTATTGGCGCGGCCCTTCGATCGGCTGGGATGCCGGTGGCAATGCCAGCCGGGTGTTTGTGCTGGTGTATAATCTCAATGATACCGATCAGCTGTTCCAGCGCTTTCCGGGCGTGGAGGGCACAGCCTATCTCGTCGCGGGCATGGGCGTGAATTATCAGCGCGCCGACGACATTACCCTGGCACCGATCCGGTCCGGCGTCGGCCTGCGGGCCGGTGCGAATGTCGGCTATCTCGCCTATACACACCGCCGCGCCTGGTTACCCTTCTAGTGAAGATACGCCCCTGCGAACCGGAGGACTATACCGGCGTTGACACCCTGTTGCAGACGGCCTTTCCCGAGCCGGGCGAAGCCCGGCTCGTGGTCGCCCTGCGCGCGGCCGATGCCGATACGCTCGAACTGGTCGCCGAGCTCGACGACAAGATTGTCGGCGTGACCATGTTCTCCCCGGCCATGGCCCGGCTGGACGATGGCAGCGAACGCCCCGGCCTCGGCCTCGGGCCGGTCGCGGTATTGCCCGACTACCATAATCGCGGCATCGGGGCGGCGCTGATCGAGGCCGGACTCGATTTCATCCGCACTTTGGGTCCGACCTATTGCATCGTGCTGGGCGACCCGGATTATTACAGCCGCTTCGGTTTCCTGCCCGCCCCCTCGCT
>JBNMNI010000068.1:0-6820 GCA_051275375.1 Maricaulis sp.
CAGCCTGACACTGCATTTTTTGGCTTCGTGCAGGAAGGCGAGACCGTGATCGAGTGCGCTTCCGGCAGCTTCACGCTGAAGCCCGGCATGTATTTCTCCTTCAATGACCAGGCGAAACTCTCGGGCGGACGCGGCATTGTCATTGCCCGCGACCGGGCACGCGGCTTCTTCATGATCGGCGGGCCGGTGGAAAACCAGGGACGCCTGAAATATATCGATGGCTGCACGGACAGCCTGCTGATCCCGCCGGTGCGGATGGGCGATGCCTGTCTCAACCTGCTGTATTTTCCGCCGGGCATCGACCAGACGCCGCACACTCACCCGTCCGACCGGATCGGCGTGGTGTTTTCCGGGCGCGGCGAATGCGTCACGCCGGAGGGCATAATCCCGCTCGAGCCGGGCGTGATGTTCCGGATCCCGTTCGAGGGGAATCACAAATTCCGCACCTTCGACAGCGAGATGCGGGTGATCGCCTATCATCCCGACAGCGATTTCGGACCCCAGGACGAGGATCACCCGATGATCAACCGCACCATGGTTGACGGGGTCTCGGCCAGGAAGATCGACAAGATCCGCACTGCCTGATTTTTGCTATTTGTATTGAGGACGCAGCCAGACGCCGTTTGCGGCATCGGTTGGCAGTCCCGTGTCCGGATCATAGACGCCGCGGCGCAGATTATTGCGGCGATTGATCTCGCTGGCGGCCGGGCGTTTGACCCCGTCTCCGAGCGCTGTCGCCAGCGCGGCAAGATCGCGGGCGAGGCTGGCGAACTCATCCATCTCCATCGCAAACGGATGGTCGGGGCCTGCGGTCGTGCGGTCGAAAGTGACGTGTTTTTCGATCATAGTCGCGCCCAGGGCCGCCGACGCAATCGGTGCGAGATGGCCCGGTGAGTGGTCCGACAGACCGACCGGCAGACCGAAGGCGGTTTTCAGGGTCGTAATGACATTGAGATTGAGGTCGTCCCAGCCTGGCGGATAGCTTGCCGTGCATTGCAGCACGGTCAGATCGGTGCAGCCGGCCCGTTTCAGCGTGTCGATGGCGGTTGCGACTTCTTCCAGATAGCTGGCACCGGTGGAGAGGATGACCGCCTTGCCGGTGGCGGCGATTTTCTGCAGCAGTGGTGAGAAGGTCAGATCGCCCGAGGCGATCTTGTAGCGTTTGACACCGATGGCTTCGAGCGTGTCGACGGCCTCGAGATCGAACGGGGTCGACATGAATTCAATGCCGTTATCGCCGGCACAGGCCTTGAGCTGCGGCAGCCAGTGATCGGGCAGGCCCTGATTGGTGAAGGCGGCATGGCGCGGATTATCGCCCCATTCGCCGGTGGCGGCATTCCTGGCCTTGCGGGCGATCAGACCGTCGCGGGTCAGCGACTGGAATTTGGCGATATGGGCGCCGGCGCGGGCGCTGGCCTCGATATAGCGTTTGGCTTCGTCGAGGCTGCCGCCATGATTGGAACCAATCTCGGCGATCAGGGTGATGGCGGCGCTCATGAGGCGGCGCCTTGGCAGACTTGCCGGGCGGGCGCGATTTCGGTCAGCAGGGCGCAGATATGGCCGCAATCGACCGGCCAGCCGCGCGCCTGGAGGCTGGAATGGATCATGCGGACAAACTCCAGCTCTTCGGCGGTGTCGACGGAAAGATCGTATTGCGGATGGTGCAGCTCTTGCGGGAAGGCGACCGCCAGGCAGCGATAGGCTGACGGGTTCTCGCGGATGCGGACCGTCACATGCTCGCGGTCACGATCGGTCGTGGCGCTGTCGCTGTCGAGCTGGCGCAGGACGCGCGTCTCGACGATTTCGGCCCGCAGGCCCCGGGGCAAGTGGCCCGCTTCGGGTCTGGTATATTCGGCGCCATGGGCGTGGTGTTCTGCGACGCAGCGGGCAATCACATCGGGATCGCGAAACGGGCTGTCAGAGGTGATGCGCACCAGCGTATCGGCCAGGCTCATGTCGGCAGCGAGCAGGAAGCGGCCCAGCACATCATGTTCGGAACCACGGCAGATGCGCACGCCCTCGGCCTCGGCCAGGGCGGCAATGACATCGTCGCGCGGTGCGGCTGTCGTGGCAATCACCAGCTCGTCGACGCCCTCGACATGGCGCAGGCGGCGGCATTGATAGGCCAGTAGCGAGACGTCGTCATGCAGGGGTTCGAGGATTTTTCCGGGCAGGCGGCTGGATCCCATCCGGGCCTGGATAACGGCGATCGTACGCGTCATGCAATGCCCTCCCCATCGAGCGGAATTTCAATGTCCTGCCATGAGCGGACCATGCGCATTGGAGCGTAGGGTGGAATGGTTGACGGAATATGGCCGGCAAGATGCTCCGCCCCGGCCAGCATGCGCACCAGCAGGGCGGGCACATTCAGCCCGGCCAGCGTCATCAGATAGCCAAAACCCCACATGCGCGGATTGATCTCGAGCAGATAGGGTGGGGCATCCGGTGAGGGCCGTTTCAGTTCAACGGCGGCGAGCCCGTGCCAGGGACCGGTGGCGTGCAGTATGGCGAGGCCCGCAGCGGTGAGGCCGGGATCGACCACGGTCTCGCCGGCAATGGCGGCGCCGCCGGAGGGCGGATTGGTCTGGAGTTTGCGATGCAGGGTGGAGATGATCAGCTCGCCGCGATTCCACAGCGTGCCGATGGTGTAGATCGTCTGCGGTCCGCCGGGGATGCGTTGCTGCACCAGGCTGGGGCCATGATTGGCGACGGTGTCTGGCCAATCGCGTCTGAGCGTCGCCATATCGGCCGGATAGCTCACGCCGCGGGCGCCGCGCGAACAGCGTGGCTTGAGGACACAGGGGAAATCGCCATCCCATCGGTCCAGGTCTGCGAGTGTGTCCGGCTGCAGCGTTTGGGGGTGGGGCAGGCCGGCCTCGGCGATGCGGGTCAGCAGCAGGCCCTTATCGATGCCGAAGCGCAGCACGTCGGGATCGGGGACGGGCACGCGCAGGCCCTTGCTCTCCCAGTCGCGCGCGACCGGCGCGAGGGCGGCGGCCTCCGCTTCCGAGCCCGGGATGACGATATCGAGCCCGTGCGTCGTGCAGATTTCCAGCACGGCCGCGCGATAGGCCTGCGCATCGCTGGCCGGCGGCAGGAGCCGGGCCGCGATGCCGGGCTCGAACAGGCCGGCGGCAAGCGGGTTGAGATCGGCGGCGACGAGTTTCAATTCGCTGTCGGCACGTTTGAGCGAACGCACAACGCCCAGGCCCGGCGGTGCGCCGACGCCGGTGACCAGCACGCCGGTGGAGAGCTGATGCAACATCATGCCGCTCTCCAGTCTTCGAGCGAGCGGGCGAGCAGGCGCTCGAGCGCCTCGATCTCCGGTGCGAAACGGGCCTGCAGCCTGGCGCGGATGCCGGGATCCATCGGCGGGACTGCTACGGGTGCCGCGCTGATCGGCGGGTAGACACCATCGGCCGTAGAGGCCGATGAGACGCCGCTGACCGGTGCGATCAGTTCGGCATGCAGGGCTTCGAAGCTTTCTCCGGCGCGATGGTCATAGGCGCCCGCAAGCACGGGCAGCTTGGCTGCAGGAATGCCGCCGGTATTGTAACGCCGGGTCAGCGAGACCGGTGCTGCCGGGTCGATCTGAAGAAAGCTGAAGATGCGCCGCATGGTGGCGGCGGCATCGCGATCGAGCTCGTCCTGCAGCAGGACCAGGCAATTGTCGAACCGGTCCATCCAGGGCTGGAGCTTGCCGGCATAGCACCCGGTATCGGTATAGAGCCATTGAAAGCCCCAATTGGCCGCCTTGCGTTCCGCCTCGATTTCCAGCGTCTTGCCGAAGGAGAGAAACTCGGCATCACGGCGCACATTCTGCAGATAGTGCGACCAGGCGCGGTCGACCGGATTGCGCAGTATGGCGATGATCCGGGTCGATGGACCACACAGCGCCAGCGCCTGCGGTGCCGCGATATCGGCATAGGCGAGATAATCGGGCGAGACATCGCCGGCGCGGGTCTCGCTGCCGCGCTCGGCAAACAGGGCCTGGTAACCGGCCGCTGAGTCCGGCGTGTCGAAATGGTAGAAGGCGGGCCAGTGGACCGCGCCTTTCCAGATATCGGAAAAGAACCGGCCCTCCTTGCGCCTTGGCGACAGGAAGATATCGGGATGCTGACGCAGATAGTGATAGAGCGAGGTGGTGCCGGATTTCGGCGCGCCGATGACGAGAAAATCCGGCCAGCCCGCTGCAGAGCGTGCATTGGCGCGGGGCAATTGCCTTGTTGGAGCGTGACCCACCTAAATCCCCTTGGCGCAGCCAGGCGCCGCATTGCCGCAAAGTATTGACGCTGATTCAGGGCGCCGGGCCAGCGCCTGCGCGAGGTGATCGGTGACCTGCCGTGCGACACGGCCGGCGCCGCGGCCATCGAGGGCGGCCTGGCCGGCGCGGCTGAATTGCTGCCGCAGTGCCGAACTGCCCAGCAGGGCCTCCACCTGTTGCCGCAGAGCCGACGCAAAGCCTGCGGCGGCGGGGTCGAGGCTGACGCCAAGCCCGAGGCGGGCAAATTGCTCTGCCCGCTCCAGCTGGTTTGGTGCGATCGGCAGGGCGATGGCGGCAAGCCCGGTCGCAGCGGCTTCGTGCAGCGTGGTGCCGGCTGCGAGAATGGCAAGATCGGCGGCGCGCAGCGCGTCCAGTAGACCGGCTTCGGGCAGGCCTGCGGCGAGCGGTGTGGCGCGCCGGATATCGAGTTCCACGCCATGCAGACTTGGCAGACCCTCGAGAGCTTGCAGCACGGCATCCAGCACGGCATCCAGCACGGGCGTGTCGCTGCCGCCGAGCGAAATCAACAGGCGCTTGACGTGCGGCTTGATGGTTCGCTGCGGCAGGTCGGCATAGCCGTCAGCCAGCAGGATGTGCGCGCTGCCGGCGCAGGTATTGGCCGGATCGTCCTTCAGGGCGGGCTCGAAACCCTGGCGGATTGTCAGATCGGCCTCGGCGCCGCCGAGATGATTGCCGATCAGAGCCAGCCAGACGCCGCCCTGGCGCAGCTGGCGGCAGAGTTGCGCGTCCGTGATCTGCCAGTCTGCGATGAGACCGGCGAAATCGGCCTGGACCAGGGCGGGGAGCAGGATGGCGGCGTCCTCATCATCCGGCCGCATCGGCCGGATCTCGATCCGCGCTGCCAGGCTCGCCGGCAGGGCTTGCGGTGTCCGGCTGAACCAGACGAGCGCCTGTCCGGCATCGAGCAGGGCGCGAGCCAGCACGGCGCACCGCATCACATGGCCGAAGCCCAGTCGGGCATCGCCATCGGCACGGATCGCCAGGCGGGCAGGCGGCCTGCTCATTTGCGGGCTTTGACGACTGTCTCCAGATCGGAGGCAATCTGTGGCATGAGATTGTCGAAATCGCGGAAACCATTCCCGAAATAGGAGCGGGTCTGGGGATACCAGTGCAGGTGATGCGTGCCGAGCAGCGGCCAGCTGGTGGAGCGGGAGTGAATGAACCAGACGGCGCCGCCGGCCGCGGCAGCCAGATTGCTGGTGGCATTCATCGGCCCGATCACCAGATCGCAGCTGGAGGAGAGGGCGGCGATGTCGTCGAGATCCATTTTGAGGTCGATGCCCTCGGGCTGGTGGATATCGACGCCGTACATTTGCTTGGCCTGGGCCAGCTCCTTGTCGATCTGACCGTATTGCAGATTGATGAAATCGATCCCGTCGACGGCAAAGATCGGCTTCCAGTCCTCGAATTCGGAGAAGAAGCGCGCCCGCCGGACGGTCATCTTCAGGGATTTCCACAAAATGCCGACCTTGAGCCCGCCGCCGAGCCTGGCGAGATAATCCTGCCAGATCTCGACGCGCGCGGGATCGGCGGTCAGGAAGGCGGGGCGCTGGGGAAAGCTCTCGATGGTCGGGCGCAGGGCGGCCAGCGGGTCGGCCATCGGCGTCCAGTAATCGGCACCTTCGTCGAGATGATTGGCGGTGCGGACATCGCGGCCCTCGAGCTTGACCGAGGTGTGATTGCCAACCCGCGCCTTGGGTAGCGAGCGTTGCACCAGGGGCACCAGGCGGTATTCGCAGGCAATTCTCAATTCGCCCTCCGGACCGATCGCGTCGAGCAATTCCTGGGCGGTGTTGAGGAAGAGAACTTCATCGCCCAGGCCCTGCTCGCCGACCAGCACGACCGTCTTGCCCTTGATGTCGGCGAGGTCATGGCTCTCCCAGCGCGGGCAGCTCATGGCAAAGATCGTCGCCTGGGCATTGTTCAGATCGAGCCGGCATTGCTGGGCCTTCCAGCCATCGGCAAGGCGGCCGCAGGCCAGCAGGAGCAGGGAGCGCCCATGCAGCATCGTGGCGCGGTCCATCTCGTCCTGCGGATTCCTCAGCGCCAGGTCGAAATGCTCGACCGCCTTGAAGGGCTCGCCGATCAACTCATACATATTGGCCATGTTATTATGGGCGCGGGCAAAGTCGGGCTTGAGCCGCAGGGCTTCGGTGAAGAAGGTCGTCGCGCCGGCCGGGTCACCGGATTCGGCAAGCACCGTGCCGAGGGAGTTCCACAATTCGACATTTTCCGGATGCAGGAAGATCGATGAGCGCAGGATTTCGATCGCATCCTCGATCCGCGCCTGGTCGCGCAGCACACTGGCCAGATTGATGATGCCATTGAGGTTGTTCGGATCGAGCTTGACGCAAAGCCGGTAGAATTTCTCGGCCGCCTCGAGCATGTCGAGCTTCCAGGCGACGATGCCCATATTGAGATATATTTCCGCATCCTGCGGATCGATTTTCCAGGCGCGCTCATAAAATTGCAGCGCCTTGGACAAGCGCCCGACGCGGAACAGGACCAGACCGACGGCATGATTGGCCAGAGCAG
>JBNMNI010000069.1:0-6805 GCA_051275375.1 Maricaulis sp.
AAGACTTCATTGATGTCGAACTGATCGACGCCGAGTTCGCCGAACATGGTGTCATACTGGTATTCGACCTCGACCATGATCACCGAGCGATTGCGTTGCAATACGCCAGCCGGCACCGGTGCTGAGCCGCCCGCGGCATAGGGCGACAGGCCGATCGCGTCGCTCCACTGCACCGAGACCTCGTCGGAGCCATTCATCAAAACGCTGGTGATGCGGATCTGCAGCGGCGCCGTGTTGAAGGGCGCAATGATCACGCCGCCAGCCGTCATGATATCGTCCATCTCGCCATCGGTGATGACATCATCCTGGGCGACCAGGTCGGCGAGGGCGCTGGCGGCGCTGGTGATCTTGCGGTCGATCGACAGCGCCAGGCTGATCTCGACGGCGCCGAGATAGAGCATAATCATGAAGGGGGCGATCAGTGCGAACTCAACTGCGGATGCGCCGCGGCGATCACGGATCAGGCGCCGAATTGCGGATTTCAGGGCGTTAATCATTGAAGGGCTCATTCCTGAACACAGTCGCGGCCGAGAGCAGCCGCTGATTGCCCGACATGTTGGACAGGGCGCCGCCGAAATTCGGCGTCAGCAGGGACCAGCGATAGAAGACGCGCACCAGCACGATGTCGCCCGGGCCGCCCGGATCCCAGCCAAAGCTGGAATTGTCGAGCGAGCCGTCTGCCTGGACCGGGCTGGACTGGTCGACGGTCTCGAAGCCACTGAAGACCCGGACATCGAATTCCAGCCGGTCGCAATTGCCCACGACTTCGATACGGGTGCAGATCTCGTCCTGGAAGCCGCCGCGGGTCATGCCGGCAGACTGGGCCTGGCCGGTGCGGATTTCCCGCGCGGTCTCGAGCACGGCGTTTTCCAGCACGGTGCTCGTAAAGAAGACGGCCGCAATTTCGATCATCGCGAACAGGAGAAAGAAGAAGGGCGCCGCAACCATGGCAAATTCGACCGCGGTGGCACCGGACTGGTCACGCCGGGCGCGACGCAGGAAGCGGATCAGCGGCATGCCGGACTTGGAAGGCGACAGGCGGCTCATCATGCATGCTCCAGGGGTTGAACGGTCTTGCTGTCTGCTGTCCGGGCTCAGGACGGGTCGCCGATCGCCGATTCGGCGGTCGAAAGCCGGGTCGCCTGCTGATTGTCGAGCCCGGTGACCCGTGCCGGATCATCGCCGACCCGAGGCACTTCATCACAGGTGTCGGCGCAGGACAGTGTTGTGCGTTCCGGGCCGCGATACAGCGCCACCTGGCCAGCGACCGGATTGGTGACAATGATTTCGCGCGAATAAATCACCCGGCCGATACGATCCATGGCGATGACATTGGTGCGGCCCTGCAGCCGGCCGGTCAGAACCAGGGTGCGGCCGTCATGCACCAGGGCATCAGCGATAGAGGGATTGCCGATGACCACCGCGGAAGCGTCGCCGGGAAGGCGGACCACTTGCGCATGCTCGATAGCGATCGTCAGATCCTCGGCCAGCGCAGGCGCGCTGCATACGAGGGCGAGGGTCATGATGGATGCGATACGGCAGATCATGGATGCGCTCCGTCCACACGGGTGATCGTGTATGGGCATCATCTCGCGCGCGTCTGAATCTTTTCTAAACGGGGCAGCGATTGTTTGAAGGATAGTACAGGCGATAAAATTGTCAGTTTGTTTACTATAGCACGGGTTCGCTGATATATAGATTTTGTTAAGCAAGAATATTTACGGGCTGGAAATTGTTCTGGTGTTTATTGGTCAGCGTACAGGAGGGGTCGGGACGGATCGTCTCCTGGTGGTGTGGAACTTTCACGGGAGTATAAAAAAATGACGATGATTACTCGCTTTTTCAAAGACGAATCCGGTGCCACTGCAATCGAGTACGGCCTCATCGCCGCTCTGATTGCCGTTGTCATCATCGGCGCTGTCACGGCGCTCGGCACCGAGCTTTCCGGCAATTTCGACGCGATTACCGCGGCGATCTAAACCGTCACCCAGAATACCGGGTTAAAGCAGGGCCGCTCCGAAAGGGGCGGCCTTTGTTTTGCGTGTTTGGTCCTGTACTGTCGATATACCGGACTTCGCCAACCTGGTATTAATGCTCTCGCGATAGTTTCGCCCCGTTGCAGATACGGGGAATGAGACATGCTTCTTCAAATCGTCAGCCTTGTCCTGATCGGGCTGGTCCTGTTTGCGGGCTTCTGCGACGCAACCCGTTTTACCATCCCCAACTGGACGGCGATCGCCATCATGGCCCTGTTTCCCGTGGCCGCGCTGCTGGCCGGACTGGGCTGGGCCGAGGCCGGCAGTCATCTTCTGGCCGGATTTCTCGCCCTGCTGTTCGCCATGGCCCTGTTCGCGCCCGGCTGGATCGGCGGCGGCGACGGCAAATTGTTTGCAGCAGCGGCCCTGTGGTTTGGCTGGCCGGGCGTGATCGTGCTCCTGGTACATACGGCGATGGTTGGCGGCGCGCTGGTCGTGCTGCTGCTTCTGCTTCGCCGAGCCTTGCCTGTGCTGGGAATTTCCACCGAGAGGCTGGCCGGAACCGCGCTCGCGCCCGGCGCCCAGGTACCCTATGCGATCGCCATTGCCGGCGGCGTTTTGTGGAGCCTTCCGGCGACGGTTTTCGCGATATCCTTCTGAACCGGCGTTAAAAGCGCAGGATGCGTAGCAATGATACTCAGGAATTAACGCGACTTTGAGGAATTGGACGTCTCATCACAGACTATTCGTATGCCTGAGAGGTTTGAGGCGTCCAATGAACGCGGTCCGCATTGCCATTCTCGTTGCTGCAGCTATCGCGGCCATCGCTGTGGCATTTTTCGTTCGCCAGGCGATGACGAGCCCGGTTGCGGCTCCTGCCGTCGTCGTCGAGCAGCGTCCGGTCGTGCGCATTTTGGCAGCGCGGCGCGATATGATGATCGGCGACCGGGTCTCGGCAGCCGATTTTTATTGGCAGACCTGGCCCGATGAGGCGATGAGCCCCGGCTATATCATTGAAAATCGTGGCCAGGGTATCGAGGATTTTGCCGGTTCGGTGGTTCGCGCCCCGATTGGCGAGGGCGAGCCCGTCACGGGCCGCCGACTGGTTCAACCCGGTGATGCCGGCTTCATGGCGGCCGTATTGTCGCCGGGCATGCGCGCTGTTGCCGTTCCGATTTCCGCCGAGCGTGGTGCTGGCGGGTTCATCCTGCCGAACGACCGTGTCGATGTCATTGTTTCCTTCGAGGAAGATGTGCAGGGCCAGCGCGGCTCGACCCGGACCTATGTTGCACGCAGCATCGTCGAGAATGCCCGCGTCCTGGCGATCGACCAGGCGTTTGGCGGCGATAATGGCGCGGAGAATGTTGTCGGTGAAACGGCGACACTGGAACTGACCCCTGAACAGGCACGCGCCGTCTCGCTAGCCATTGCGCGCGGCGAGATCACGCTGATCCTGCGCAGCCTGCTCGATAATGAAGGCGGACCCGTCCTGCTCAGTGGCGGCGATGCGCCGAGAGTGGCGGCCGAGAGTGACACCAATAATTCCAGGCAAGGAACTGTGACCCTGATCCGTTACGGACATGCACAGACCGTTGCCCTCGCTGACGATAATTGAGGTCTGAGGTGATGATCCGCTCCCTGTTCCTGTTCGCCGCATTGGCGATGACTGCGCCCGGCCTGGCGCAGGCGCCTGGCAGTGAGCGTGGCAATACCATGCAGGTCTATATCCGCGAGCCCGGCAATGGCCCGGTTTCCGAAAGCCTGCTCCTGCCCTTGAGCAAGGCCGCCGTGATCAATCTGCCGGTTGATGCCGTCGACATACTGGTGACCAATCCCGATATCGTGCAGGCCGTGATCCGCACCCCGCGCCGGGCCTATCTGCTCGGCATGTCGGTCGGCCAGACCAATGCCTTCTTCTTTGGCGCCGATGGCCAGCTGATCCTCGATCTCGATTTGCGCGTCGAGCGCGATCTCGGGCCGTTGCAGGAATCGCTCGATCGCTTCCTGCCCAATGCCCGCGTCACCGCCGAAGCAATGAATGACCATATCGTGCTGTCCGGTTCGGTGCCGAGCGCGGTCGATGCCGATACGGCGTTGAGCATTGCCCAGCGCTGGGTCGACGATCCGACACGCATTCTCTCCATGCTTACAGTCGAGGGACGCGACCAGGTGATGCTCAAAGTGCGCATCGTCGAGATGCAGCGCTCCATCGTGCGGCAATTGGGCGTCAATCTGAACGGCACCACCAATTTCGGCGAATACGTGCCGCCGGTTCGCATCCCGCGCTTCCAGAATCTCAACGGGCTTGACGTGCCGGTCCTCGATGCCGGTGGCAATCCCGTTTTCGACACCATCAGGGATGGCTCCTATGGCAGCTCGACCTCGGTCGGGACGCAGAATGGCTATGGCGTCGCCGGCCGCGCCCTGGGCGGTCTGATCATGGGCGGCACGCTCAACAATATGGTCGATGGCGTGTTGCAGAGCTCGATCGGCGCGACACTGAATGCGCTCGAGCGCGTTGGCCTGGTGCGCACCCTGGCCGAGCCAAACCTGACCGCCATCACCGGCGAGTCGGCCAATTTCCTCGCCGGCGGCGAATTCCCGGTTCCGACCGGGCGCGATCGCGACGGCAATGTCATCATCGAATACAAGCCCTTCGGCGTCGGGCTCGGCTTCACGCCGGTCGTGCTGTCTGAGGGCCGCATCAGCATGCGGATCTCCACCGAGGTGTCGGAACTGTCTTCCGAGGGCTCGCTGATTCTCAACCAGACCGTGACCACGGATGCCGCCGGCAATCAGGTCGTGATCCCGGGCGTCACAATTCCGGGGCTGACGGTCAATCGCACCGAGACCACGGTTGAACTGC
Source organism: Maricaulis sp. (assembly GCA_051275375.1). GTDB lineage: Bacteria > Pseudomonadota > Alphaproteobacteria > Caulobacterales > Maricaulaceae > Maricaulis. The sequence goes on from JBNMNI010000069.1 coordinate 4,843, forward strand.
CCTCGGGCGGCAGCCTGGTACTGGCAGGCCTGATCCGCGAAGAGACCCGGCAAAATCTCGACCAGGTGCCCGGCATCGGCAATGTGCCCATCCTTGGCTCCCTGTTCCGCTCGCGCGATTTTCTCAACCAGGAAACCGAGCTGGTGATTCTGGTGACGCCTTACCTGGTCGATCCGACCAATCCGTCTGCAATGACGACACCGGCGGACGGCTACCAGAATGCCAATGAGCTCGATGCGATGCTGTTTGGCCGCCTGAACCGGATCTATTCCGTCCCTGGCGCCGATACCGGCGATCGCGGCTGGCTTGGTCCTGTCGGCTTCCTGTTCGAATAGTGGAGTTTCCGATCGTGTCAAAACCCTGCGCCAAACTCCTTCTCATTGCCCTGTTCGGCTCGATGTCGCTGGCTGCCTGCTCGACGGCGCCGGCCGGTGTCGACCTGCCGCGCCCGACGGCCGTCGCCGAGACCTATCGCGCCGACATGCCGGTCGATCCGCGCGATAATGGCCTGACCTGGGCGCAGGAAGGCATGCTTGCGGCCATCGCCACCGAGTACAAGGTGCGCGGCCATGGCCCGCTGGTGATCAGCTATCCGCAGGGTGCCGACAATGAAGACGCAGCCATCGGCGTGATCGCCGCATCACGCACCTATCTCTATGAGCAAGGCCTCGACTGGCGCCAGATTGCCGGCGGTGCCTATGATGCTCGCCAGCAGGGCAATGCGGCCGTGATCTTCTCCTTCACGCGCTATCGCGCGGTGGCGCCCGACTGCATGCAGGGCTGGGAAGACCAGCGTCCCGATTTCGACAATCGCCATTCGGCGCGCTTCGGCTGCTCGCTCGCGACCAATCTGGCCGCGATGATCAGCGATCCGCGCGATCTGATCGCGCCGCGGACGATGGACGCATCCGATGGCCCACGCCGGCAGACCATTCTCGACCATTACCGGGCGGGCGAATCAACCACGAGCGAGCGGAGCGACCATGAGAGTGGCACCGTGAGCAGCGTGGGTAATTAATCGAGGGGCGGACGGAGCGATCATGGCTGACGCAAAACATGCCCTGAACAGGGACGCGATGCTGGACGGGGATGACCCCTTTCTGGACGCCTCCGATATCGAACGGCTGATGCTTGGTGAACCGGCTCCCGGTTCAACCCTGACCGAGCCGGTTCCGGCGCCGGAGCCGGATCGTGGCGGGCGGCGCTTTGGCGCCGGTGCACCGCTTGTCGAGGATGATTTCGTCGATACCTACCGGTCCGAAGGCCCTGCGCCGCAACCACAGGGGCAGAACACGCTCGACGCCGAATTTGCGGAGCTGCAGGATGAATTCATGGCGGCTCAGGCTGCCATGCCGGCCGGCGAAGCCCTGTTTGGCGAGATCGACCGCGAAATTGCCGACCAGCCAGTGCCACGGATTTCGATCGCCGCCTTCTGCGAGCGTCCGGAAACCGGTGCTCTGGTGCACAATGCCGCCGGTGATCGCCGGCTGGCCAAGGCGCATCTGACGGTCGAACTGGGCGGTCTTCCCGCCGCGATCGAACGCTATCATGATGCGACAACGCCCAATCTGCTGATCGTCGAATCGGGCATGCGCGGGCAGGGCCTGTTCGAACAGCTCGAAGAGCTCGCCGGCGTCTGTGATCCGGATACGAAGGTGATCATCATCGGCGCGGCCAATGATATCGCGCTCTACCGTGAATTGATGAAGCGCGGCGTCAGCGAATATCTCGTGCCGCCAATGACGCCCTTGCACCTGATCCGCTCGATCTCGGACCTGTTCCTCGATCCCGATCAACCCTTTGCCGGCAAGACGATTGCCTTTATCGGCGCCAAGGGCGGCGTTGGCTCATCGACGGTGGCGCATAATTGCTCCTGGGCGCTGGCCGAAGGCCTGCATACCGATGCGGTGCTGGTCGATCTCGATCTGTCCTTCGGCACGGCCGGCCTCGATTTCAACCAGGA
>JBNMNI010000070.1:0-6804 GCA_051275375.1 Maricaulis sp.
CGTCTGGCAGCCAAGCGATCCGGATGCGCGCTCGCGCGAGAGCCAGGACGCCTGGGCCGCGGAAACGGCGGTCAACATGCTGCCCGCCCTCGATCTGGATGCGACCCGGCCGGGCTGGAATGACGCGTTGGGACGGTTCGATGCGCTGGTCTGCCTGAATGTAATCCACATCGCACCCTGGGCGGTTGCCGAGGCGATCGCGGCTGCGAGCCAGACCTGCATCGCCGATGGCGGGCTGGTCTATCTCTACGGGCCCTATCTGGAAGGCGAGGCGACGGCGCCGTCGAATCTCGATTTCGACCGTTCGCTCAAATCGCGCAATCCGGCCTGGGGTGTGCGCGCACGCAGCGATGTCGAGGCCCTGTTCGCGGCGGCCGGCTGGGCGCAGCCGCAGCGGCATGAAATGCCGGCCAATAATCTCTCCCTCGTCTTTCGCCGCCGGAGTTCGACCTGATGCGCCATCGCAATCGCCGTCTCGCCACCATTGCCGTTGCCGCCATCATTCTGACGGCTGCGGTGGCGCTGGGCCTGTTCGCGCTGCGCGATTCGGTGGTGTTTTTCTACAGCCCGAGCGAGGTCGCCGCCGCACCGCCGGCGGTCGGCGAGCGCGTCCGCGTCGGCGGGCTGGTGCTGGAGAATTCGATCGACGGCCCCGGTGCCGGCGATGGTGTGATTTTCGTCGTCACCGACCGGGTCGAGGAAATCATTGTCGCCTATATCGGCATTCTGCCTGACCTGTTCGGCGAGGGGCAGGGTGTGATCGCCGAGGGCCGTTTTCGCGATGATGGCGTCTTCCAGGCGGAGACCGTGCTGGCCAAGCATGATGAGCGCTATATGCCGCCGGAGGTGGCCCAGGCGTTGCGCGAGGCCGGCGTCTGGGAGGGCGATGACGAGACGGATCGCTAGATCCGCACCGCCATTGAGCCGATCACCGGTTCCAGCCGTGCCGGAAAGCCAAACATGCTTGAGGGCATCCAGGACAATTGCCCCTCCCTGCGGCTGTCACCCGGCGCACGGGCGGCCCCGGCTGATCGCCATCCGGTTCCGCGCCGCCCGCGCGGCTGGCAGCGATGCCGCACACGCGGCTGTGACCGCACCGGCGCAATGCCCTACTTGCGGAGCGCGCCGAAGGGCTTACCTGTCAGTGGTCACAGGGAGAGAAATGAATGGCCAGATCCGAACGCGTTGAATTTGCGGGTGCCCTGGGCGAGACGCTGGCCGCGAGGCTGGAAATGCCCGCCGGCCAGCCGCGCGCCTATGCCCTGTTTGCCCATTGCTTCTCCTGTTCCAAGGATATCCACGCCGCCAGCCGGATCTCGCGCCGTCTGGCGCAGGCCGGGTTTGCGGTGCTGCGCTTTGACTTCACCGGGCTGGGCCAGTCGGAGGGCGATTTCGCCAATACCAATTTTTCCTCCAATATCCAGGATCTGGTGAAGGCGGGCGAATTCCTGGCGGCCCAATACGCGGCGCCTGCCCTGCTGGTGGGCCACAGCCTTGGCGGCGCGGCCGTGATTGCCGCAGCGGCCCATCTGCCCTCGGTGCGCGCGATCGCGACGCTGGCGGCGCCGGCCGATGCTGCCCATGTCCGTCACGCCTTTCATCCGGACATTGCCGAGATCGAGGCGAAGGGTGAGGCTGAGGTGTTGCTCGGTGGGCGGCCCTTCTGCATTCGCCAGCAATTTCTCGACGATATCGAGGGGCATTCGCTTGAGGACGCGGTCGCGGCGCTCAAACCGGCGCTGCTGATCGCGCATTCGCCGACCGATAATGTCGTCGGGGTGGAGAATGCGACGCGCCTGTTCAAGGCTGCCCGGCATTCGCGCAGCTATCTTGATCTGGACGGTGCCGATCATTTGCTCAGCGATCCTGACGATGCCAATCATGCCGCCGATGTGATCGCCGCCTGGGCGCAACGCTATATCGGCAAGGACAAACAGGCGGCTGCACCAGCCCCGGCCGCCGGGGGCGGCGCTGTCGTGCGCGAGACCGGGCAGGGGCCCTATGCCAATCATGTCGTGATCGGCGATCATGTGCTGATGGCCGATGAGCCGGAGGCGCTTGGCGGCGGCGATCGCGGCCCTTCGCCCTACGGCTTCCTCAATGCCGCGCTGGGCAGCTGTACCTCGATCACGCTGCGCATGTATGCGACGCGCAAATCCCTGCCGCTCGAGCGGGTCACCGTCACCGTGCGCCACCGCAAGGGGCCGGCCGAGGGGCATGAGGGCAAGATCGATATTTTCGAGCGCGAGATCCGCCTGGAGGGTGAGCTCGATACGGCCCAGCGCCAGCGCCTGCTGGAGATTGCCGATAAATGCCCGGTGCACAAGACGTTGCACGGGCCCGTGCTGGTGCAGACTTGTGAGGCCGGCGGATCTGCTGAAACATGACGGTTTGGTTACCGCGTGTAATGTTATTGTAATGTTCGGGACATGCCATGGTCAGTCTGTCTCTGCCAAATCTGGCCCCGGTTCGAACAAGAAAGGTCTGTCTCCACCATGATGTCAGTTTCCAAAATCCGGCGCCTCGGCGGCGTTTCCGTTCTCGTCCTTGCCGCCCTTGCAGCGGGCTCGCTGATCGAGAGCACCGTGGCCCCGGCCTATGCGATGCAGCAAATTCCCGAACCCCATTTTGCCGCCGCCATCCCGGCCGGCGCACCGATGTCCTTTGCCGATCTGATCGAGCATGTCAGCCCGGCCGTTGTGACGATCCAGGCCAGTTCGATGCCGGATCAGACCGCAGCCGGCGCCGACATGGAAAACATGCCACCGCAAATGCGCGAATGGCTCGAACGTCAGTTCGGTGGCCGCGTGCAGCCGCAGGCGGCCCAGCCGCGCCAATCGCTTGGTTCGGGCTTCTTCATCTCGGCCGATGGCTATCTGGTCACCAATAATCATGTCGTCGATGGCGCGACCGAGATCACGATCGGCACGGCCGGCGGCGAGACCTATCCGGCCCGCGTGATCGGCCTTGATCCGCAGACCGATCTGGCCCTGCTCAAGGTCGATGAAGAGATCGAGTTTCCCTTCGTCACCCTCGAGGATCAGCCGCATTACCGCGTCGGTGACTGGGTCGTGGCCGTGGGCAATCCCTTCGGGCTTGGCGGCACGGCAACGGCCGGCATTATCTCGGCCACGGGCCGCGAGATCGGCAATTCGACCTATAATGATTTCCTCCAGATCGATGCCCCGATCAATCGCGGCAATTCCGGCGGTCCGACCTTCAGCCTCGACGGCAAGGTTGTCGGGGTGAATTCGCAGATCTTCTCGCCAACCGGCGGCAGTGTCGGGATCGGCTTTGCCATTCCCTCCGATGTCGCGGCGCGGGTCGTCGCTTCACTGCGCGAGACCGGCCATGTGTCGCGCGGCTGGCTCGGTGTCGGCATCCAGAATGTGACCGAGGACATCGCCGGCGCCCTGGGGCTTGAAGAGGATACCGGCGCCATCATCAGCTCGGTTGTTGCCGGTGGTCCGGCCGACCAGGCTGGCTTCGAGCGCGAGGATGTGGTGCTGGCAGTCAATGATGAGGCGGTCGAAAACTCCCGCGACCTGACCCGCCGCATTGGCGATCTTTCGGTCGGGACCGATGTGCGTTTCCGCATTCTGCGCGATGGCCGCGAGCGCACCTTGCGGGTCGAACTGGGTGAACGCCCGGACGACAGCGCGCTGAACGAGATGACCAGCCGGGAACAGGCCGAGGCAAGCGTCAATATTTTCGGTATGAGCCTGATCCCGCTGACCGATGAAGTGCGCGAGGGCCGCGGGCTTGATGCCGGCACGGCCGGGCTGATAATCGATTCGCTCGAGCCGAGCGGCGAGGCGGCCCGCAAGGGTCTGTCGCGCGGCGATGTCATTCTTGAAGCTGGCGGCGATCCCGTCGGGTCCATCGACGCGCTGCGTAGCGCGGTCGATGCGGCCCGTGACGGGCATCGTTCGGCCATTCTGTTACTGGTCGAGACCCAGGCGGGGCAGCGTTATATCGCGCTTCAGCTCGGCGAAGCCGAATAGTCGGGAGGACAAAGCCATGCGTATTCTGATCGTTGAGGATGACCGCGAAGCGGCGAATTACATCCGCAAGGGCCTTCGGGAATCCGGCCATGTGGCCGATCATGCCCCCGATGGCGAGGAGGGGCTGGAAATGGCCCGTGCCGCCGAATATGACGTGCTCGTCGTCGACCGGATGATGCCCCGCATGGACGGTCTGACCATGGTTGCCGCCCTGCGCGGCGATAATATCCGCACCCCGGTGCTGATCCTGTCAGCCCTCGGCGAGGTCGATGACCGCGTCGAGGGGCTCAAGGCCGGCGGCGATGATTATCTGGTCAAGCCCTATGCCTTCGCCGAGCTATTGGCGCGGGTCGAGGCGCTGGCTCGCCGCCGCGATCCCGATGCGGTCAAAACCCGGCTGGTGGTCGGCGATCTGGAAATGGATCTGCTGGCCCGCAAAGTGGTGCGCAGCGATGAGGAAATCCTGCTGCAGCCGCGCGAATTCCGTCTGCTCGAATTCCTGATGAAACATTCCGGCCAGGTGGTGACACGGACCATGTTGCTGGAGAAGGTATGGGATTATCATTTCGACCCCCAGACCAATGTGATCGATGTCCATATTTCCCGCCTGCGTTCGAAGATCGACAAGCCGTTCCCGCGTGCGCTGCTGCACACGGTGCGCGGAGCCGGCTATCGCCTTCAGGCCTGATACACGGTGAATAATCGCGGCGCCGCTTTCCTGAGAACGACGGCCTTCCGGCAAACCCTCCTGTCGGCAGGCCTGTTCGCCCTCTCAAGCTTTGTCATCCTCGCCTTCGTCTATGTGGCGTCGGCGGGGATGATGATGCGGCGCGCTGACGAATCCATCAATGAAGAGGTCGTCGCCCTGCAGGAACGCTTCCAGGCGGGCGGCATACGCGACATCAATCGCTATATCCTGCAGCGCACTGTCGGCGGCGGTGCCGATTATCTCTATTTGCTGGTGCATCCTTCTGGCCGCGCCCTGTCGGGCAATCTGTCCGGCCTGCCCGATGTGCAGGCCGATGATGAGGGGCGACTGCAATTCACCTACCGGCGGCCGCCGGCTGGCGGCACGGCCGAGACGGAGAAGGATGACCGCGCCGGGCGCGGCCGCATCATCGATCTGCCCAGCGGCTATCGCCTGTTTGTCGGCCTCGATGTCGACGAGGAAAACCGCCTGGTCAGGCGGATGCTCAATACGATCCTGGCGGCCTCGGCGCTGGCGCTGGCGCTTGGCGTCGCGGCCGGCATCTTTGTCAGCCGCCGTTTCGTGCGGCGACTGGACGGCATCAATACGGTGGCGCGCAGCGTCAAGGCCGGCGATCTCCAGCGCCGCGCGCCGCGCAATTTCACCGGTGACGAGCTCGACGAGCTCTCGGAAAACTTCAATTCCATGCTCGACCGGGTCGAGGCGCTGATGCACCGCATGCGCCATAGCGGCGACAGTATCGCCCATGATCTGCGCACGCCGCTGACGCGCATGCGCAACCGGCTCGATGAGGCGCTGCGCGATGAGGGCGATCTCGGCGCGCGCGAACAGGCGCTGGAACGCGCTGTCGCCGATACCGATGAATTGCTCGGGGTTTTCAATTCCATCCTCAGCCTGTCGCGGCTGGAAGCCGGCGAGAGCCGCAGCGCAATGGCGCGGCTGGACCCGGCCGATGTCGCGACGGATCTGGCCGAGCTGTATCAGCCGGTCTGCGAGGATGAAGGCCTGTCCTTTGACAGCGAGGTGCAGCAGGGGCTGACAATGCTCGGCGATCGTGGACTGCTGTCGCAGGCGCTCGCCAATCTGCTCGATAATGCCGTGAAATACACGCCCGGCGGCGGCGCTGTGGCGCTGCGGCTGCGCCAGACCGCCGAGGGGCGGATCGAGTTCTCCGTCACCGATACCGGGCCGGGCGTACCGGAAGCCGATCGCGAACGGGTGACCCAGCGTTTCGTCCGGCTCGACAATTCGCGCACCTTGCCCGGATCGGGGCTCGGCCTGTCTCTGGTGCAGGCGATTGCCGATCTTCACAATGGCACATTCCTGATCGAGGAGGGGCCGGGCGTCATTGCTGACGGACACGGGCCAGGCCTGCGCGCCTCGCTCAGCTTTCCGGTCGCGCCCAGGGCAAGCAAGGCATAGGGCTTCCCCCGGCCCGGCAATCACGCCAGTTTGAGCCCATGTCTGAAACCACGCCCTTGCTCACATCTGATCTTCAACCCTTGCCCGGCTCGGCGCCGGGCCTGAGTGTGCATTTGCTCGCCAGCCTGCCACCGCCTGTGCAGGCGGCGATCGGCCCGGCCTGGCCCTTTCTCGACAGTGTATTTGCCGCCGCGCCCTATCTTGCCCGCCTGGCCCAGCGCCGGCCCGAGGGGCTTGCCGCCTGCGCCAGCCAGAGCGCCGAAGCCCGGCTGGCCCGGGCGATTGCCGATCTCGGTGAAGCCGGGGCGAATGCGCCGGATATCGCCAGCCTCGACACAGCCCTGCGCCGGGCCAAGGCCGATATGCATTTGCTGGTCGCCCTGGCCGATCTTGCGGGGCGCTGGGATGTGGCGGCGGTCACCGGGGCCGTCACCGCTTTCGCCGATGCCGCAGTGCAGGCGGCCGTGCTGGCACATGTGCGCTTCGCCGCAGCGGAGGGAAAGGCATTTGCGGTCGCCGACCCGGCCAATCCGCTGCCCGGTCTGTTCCTGTTTGCCCTGGGCAAGATGGGGACGGGCGAGCTGAATTATTCCTCCGATATCGATCTGGTGGTGCTGTTTGATCCCGATGCGCTGCAATTGCCGCCGAGCGAGGAGCCGCGCAAACGCC
>JBNMNI010000071.1:0-6745 GCA_051275375.1 Maricaulis sp.
CCTTGACGCGGGCATCCTAAATCCGGTCGCAGCAAGAAAGAAACCGCATGGCCTATGATCTCACCGATCCGATTGATCGCAAGCGCGCCTGGAGCGACTATCTCTGGAAGGATCACGGCGTATTGCGTCTGCGTTTCCACAATATGCACGAGGTCGGCGGCGGGCTCTGGCGCGCCAACCAGCCTTCGCCGGACCGGCTCGAGGCCCTGGCGGCCGAGGGTTTCAAGACGATCCTGAATATTCGCGGCCCGCAGCCGGGCGTCTGCTATTATGATCTCGAGCGCGAGGCCTGCGAGCTGCATGGCCTGGCCTTGCACGACATGCCGTTCGGCTCGCGCGAAGCACCCTATGTCGACCGCATCCAGCGCGCGGTGAAGATTTTCGACACGATCGAATATCCCGCCCTGGTCCATTGCAAATCCGGCGCCGACCGGGCCGGGCTGGTCTCGGTCCTGTTCGCGCTCACCCGTCTGAACCTGCCCTATGAGGAAGCGATCACGCATCTGTCGCTGAAATACCTGCATGTGAAGGCGGGCAAGACCGGCGTGCTGGATTATTTTTTCGAGACCTATCGCGCCTATAACGAATCACATCCGATCGGCTTCATGGACTGGGTCGAGACCGTCTATGACCGCGAGGCGGTGCAGTCGGGCTTCATGGCGAGCTGGTGGGGTAACCTGCTGACTGAACGCCTGCTTCGGCGTGAATGATTGCGCTTTGATTCTTTATGCCTGCCCGATTCATCAGATATGACGCCTCTTTCCCCAGCTTTCCTGCAGATTAACACCTGTTAACCACGTTGGCGTCCGGAGGCGCCGCGCGTGATCGGGAGACTGAGCTGATGCGTGACACGGCGATACTGGCAGAGCGGACATGCGAGCGGCTGGACGCCCTCAATGCCGGACTATCGCGCGAAACCGGCCCGGCCTTCCTGGCGGCCTTCGTCGGCCAGGTGGCGGAATTGTTTGGCGCCGACTGCGTCTATATCGGGCGAACCGATGCCGGTCACCGGCAGATGCGAACGCTTTACGTGGCCTCCAATGGCGCGGTCAGCGGCAATTTCTGTTATCCGGTCGAGGGCACGCCCTGCGCCAGCGTGATGCAGCTGGGCGCGCTCGTCTTCGAGGATGGCGTCGCCAAGCAATTCCCGCGCGATTTCATGCTCGGGGAGATGGGCATTCGCGGCTATGCCGGCATGCCGCTCTATCAGGGCGCCCAGTCCGTCGGTGTCATTGCCGCCCTGTTCAAGCGCCCGATTGCCGATGCCGATGAACTGCTGAAGGTCCTGCACCATTATCGCCGCCGCTTGACGACGGAAATCCTCGCGATCGAGACCGGGGAGCGGGCCAGACTCGCGATTCGGGGCATGTCGGACGGAATCATCGACTGGTGCCTGGAGACCGACCAGATCTACATGTCGGCGCGGTGCCGCGAATTGCTCGGCCACCCGCCGCGTGAACACACCGGCCCGTCGGCGAATTTCGCGGCCCTGATGCATCGTGATGATCGCGGCCGGATCCAGTCCGCGCTCGAAGCGCACTACCGGGCCGGCCGGCCCTTCGACATGTCGGTTCGCATCAAGGTCGTCGAGGGCAATCATCGCTGGTTCCGGCTGCGCGGCGAAGCCGTGCGCACGCCGGATGGCGAGCCGACCCGGCTGGTCGGGGCGCTGACCGATATTCATGATCTCGTGGAGGCACGGCAACAGGCCACCGAGGCCAGCCGCGCCAAGTCGAAATTTCTCGCAACCATGAGCCATGAGATCCGTACGCCGATGAATGGCGTGCTCGGCATGTCGAGCCTGTTGATGAATACCGATCTGCTGCCCTCGCAACGCGAAATGGTCGAGCTGATCCAGAAATCCGGTCATGCCCTGCTCGAAATTCTCAACGACATACTCGATCTGGCCCATATCGAATCCGGGCGGTTCGAAGTGGAAACGTCCAGCTATTGCCCGGCCGAGCTGACCCGCAGCGTCGCCGGCCCCTACCGGATGAAAGCCCTGGAAAAGGGGCTGGGCCTGCATGTCGAGATTGACCCCTGCGTCGAGGGCGATGCCCGCGGCGATCCGGCCCGCATTCGCCAGATCCTCTCAAACCTGCTGTCCAATGCGGTCAAGTTCACTGATCGCGGCGAGATCCGGGTGCGCTGCACCACGACGCAGGCGGCCGACGGGCAGCATGAGGTCCAGTTCGAGGTCAGCGATACCGGTGTCGGGATGGACAAGGCGCTGATCGATCGGGTTTTCATGCCCTTCAGCCAGGGCGAGTCGGCGATGTCGCGCAAGAATGGCGGTACGGGCCTGGGCCTGGCGATATCGAAAAAGCTGGCCGAATTGATGAATGGCGATATCGAAGTGGAAAGCGCGCCCGGCGCCGGCTCCGTCTTCTCGGTTCGGCTGCCAACGGCGGACTTGCGCTCGAAACTGGCAGTCGCGGCGGCCGGGGCCTAGCCCTGTTCATTGCCGAATTGCAGCCGGCACAGCCGGGCATAGAGCCCGTCCTCGGCGATCAGATCATCATGTCGGCCCTGCTCGTGAACCCGGCCGGCCTGCAGCACATAGATCCAGTCCGCCTTGCGCACGGTGGAAAGCCGGTGGGCGATGACCAGCGTGGTGCGTCCGGCCGATAGTCGTTCCAGCGCCGCCTGGACGCGTTGTTCCGATTCGGTGTCGAGGGCGCTGGTGGCCTCGTCGAGCAACAGGATCGGAGCATCCTTCAATATGGCGCGGGCGATCGAGAGACGCTGGCGCTGGCCGCCCGACAGATTGCTGCCGCGTGGCCCGACCGGGCTGTCATAGCCATCGGGCAGATCGATGATGAATTCATGCGCATCGGCCGACTTGGCGGCCGCGATGATGGTATCGCGATCGGCGCCGAGCCGGCCAAAGCCGATATTGGCCGCCACACTGTCATCGAACAGGGTCACATCCTGGCTGACCAGGGCGATATTGCGCCGCAGGGATGCCAGCGAGACCGAGCGGATATCGGTGCCGTCAATCATCACGCGGCCCTGCTGTGGATCATACAGCCGCGGTATCAGATTGAGAATCGTCGACTTGCCCGAGCCGGACGGTCCGACCAGTGCGACGGTCTTGCCGGCCGGGGCACGCAGGCTGATATCGTGCAGCGCAGCGGTGCCGTCGGCATAGTTGAAGCCGACCTCTTCAATCCGGATCTCGGCCGCACTGACCACGATTTCCGGCGCTTCCAGCGCGGCTGCGACCTGATTGTCCTCGTCGAGCAGATGGAAGACCCGGTCGAGAACGGCAAAGCCCTCCTGCACCACAGCGCTCAGCGTGCCGATGGCACGGATCGCCGGCGACATGACGCCGATGCCCGTCAACACGCCGAGAATATTGCCGACCGAGGTTTCCCCGGCCAGCAGGCGCCAGCCGGCGAAGCCGACAAGGCCGGCAAAGGCGATGCCGCCGACCACTTCCAGGATCGGATCAACGCGGGCCTTGTTCTCGGTGATGCTGAACAGGAATTTCAGGCGCTCGAAGAAGGATTTGTCGGCGCGCGCCGCTTCGTAATCCTCCAGCCCGTAAGTCTTCACCATGCGGGTGCCGGAGAAGCTCTCCTCCAGCTGGCTGGTGACCTCGCCCATTTGCGACTGGGCCTGGGCCGAGGTCTTGCGCAGGCGCTGGCCGATCTTGATCACCGGCCAGGCGGCGATCGGGTAGACCACCAGCACCAGCAGGGTCAGCATCCAGTCGAGATACAGCATCCAGGCGATGGCCCAGATCACGGTCATGGTATCGCGCAGCAGATTATTGGCCAGCCGCACCAGGGTTTCGCGCAGCAGGGTTATGTCATTGGTGAAGCGCGAAACCAGGCTGCCGACCGGCTCCGATTGCAGACGCGCAAAATCGGCATGCACCAGCTTGGCAAACATCGCATTCTGCAAATCCTGCATCACCGTCAGGGCGAGGCGGTTGGTCTGCAGCGTCTGGAAATACAGGCTGGCGCCGCGCACAGCGGCCAGGCTGACAGCAACCAGCGGTGCGATCGGGAAGAAGCCCGGATCGCGCTGTTCCAGCAGGTTGAAGGTCCAGCCGACCAGGCCGGCATAGCTCGCTGCGGCCGCCGCCGTGATCACCGAAAGCAGCATCGCCCCGACCCACAGGCCCGGCCGCCTCGAAACCCAGTCACGCCAGAGGCGTTGTCCGAGCGCGGCGGTCGATGGGTGGGGTTGATCGGTCAAATGGCGGGTCCGTCAGTGCTGGTGCTTGTCCGATTTGGGCTCGAGCAATTGATGCGCATGGATAATGAAATAGCGCATATGCGCATTGTCGACCGTGCGTTGCGCGGCATTTTTCCAGGCCTTGCGGGCCTCTTCATAGGAGCCGAAGGCGCCGACGAAGTCGACGGTCTTGAGGTCCTTGAATTCGCAATTGTTCGGATCGACGCAGACCAGCTCGCCACCGATGACCAGGTGCAGGAGCTGTTGGTTGATTTTGGTGCTGTCCATGTTCCGTTCCCGATAGTTGAGGGCCTTGCGTCCGGTCTAGAGCCCGCCGACCGAGAGGGCATCGACCAGAATGCTGGGTGAATTGATCGATCCGCGAAATTTCAGATCGCTGGCGGGAATTAACCGCGCAAAGATGTCGATCAGATTACCGGCGACCGTGATTTCGCTGACCGGATGGTCGATCTGGCCCTTGGCGATGCGATAGCCCGACACGCCGACCGACCAGTCGCCGGTATTGGCGTTGAGTGAAGGCCCGAACATTTCCATCACCAGCACACCGGACTCGATCGCGCCGATCATCGCCTCGCGGCTCTGCGCGCCGGCGGCCAGATGCAGATTGGTCGGACCGGCACCGGGCGCACCGCCCATGCTGCGCCGGGCATGGCCCGTTGGCTCCAGCTTCAATTGCCGCGATGCGGCGCTGTTGAGCAGCCAGGTCGTCAGACGGCCATCCTCGATGATATTCATGCGGCGATTGACCGTGCCCTCGCCATCGAAGGCGCTCGAGCCATGGCCCCAGTCGCGATGCGGGTCATCGATGATATTGATGCCGGAGGCGAAGACCTGTTCGCCGCGCTTTTCGCGCAGGAATGAAATCCCGCGCGCCACGGCCGGGCCGCTAATGCCGCCGCACAGGGCGGACAGGAAGGTGGTGGCGACGCGGCGGTCGAACACGACGGGCTGCACGCCGCTGGCAATCTTTTGCGGGCCGACGCGCTGGGCCGTCCGCTCGCCGGCTTCCGTGCCGATATCGAGCGTCGTGCGCAGATCGCCGGGGCGCCGGCCGGCGGTGGCGGCGTAATCACGCTCCATCGCGCCATTCTTCTCGGCGATGACGCTGGCGCCATAGCTGAACATGCTCTTGCGCCAGCCCTGATTGAAGCCGGTCGAGGTGGCATAGGCGGCGGCACCCTGGCCAAAACTGGCGAAGGCCGAATCGGTCTTCGACACGCCCTCTATGGCGCGCGCGGCCTGTTCGACCTCGATCGAACGGGCTTCCAGCTCCTCCGGCGACCAGCGGGTTTCGTCGAACATCGCGATTTCGGCGGGCGTGTGGCAGAGCCGTTCCGCCTCGGCCAGCGCCGAGAAGGGATCTTCCGGCGACAGCCGGGCCATCGCGACGGCGCGCTCGATCGTCAGGGAGCGGCCATGCTCGGACAGGTCCGAGAAGGCGACGCCCGCCTGCCTCGCCCCGACGAAGACGCGCACGCCCGCATCGAGCGATTCGGAGCGTTCGATATCTTCCAGCGCGCCGTCGCGCACGGAGAGTTCGGTCGTGCGCGATTCGCTGACACTGGTTTCGGCGGCATCGGCACCGGCGCGCAAGGCTCGGGCGATCAGATCGGCTGCGATCTCCTGCAGCTTTTGCGGGTCGGGGGCAGTGTTGGGATTGCTCATGCAGCGGCTATAGCTCCCGACAGTGGTCCGCCGCAATGGTTCAACTGACCGCCTTGGCCAGCAGAAGCAGTGCGCTTGCCAGCAGGACAAGCCAGGTCAGTGCGGTTCCGGTCACCCGGCCGAAGCTGCGGCCCGGCTCGCTGAGCAGGCCGTAGGCGTGCAGCCCGCGTCCCAGCGTCAGTGCGATACCCAGCGCATGGATGACCAGCGTGCCGGTGCCCAGCAGTCCCAGCAGGACCAGGCCGATCAGGGCGGGCGGCAGGTTTTCCGCCGCATTGCCATGGGTGCGGCACGCTTGTTCCAGGCCCGTATCGCTGCCGATGCCGAGGCTGATTTTCGCGCGCTGCCGATTGAGGCTGACATTCACGGCCAGAATAACGAGCAGCAGGATATTGAGGCCGGCATAGAGTGCGACGGCTTGCATGACGGTCATGGCGAGACTCCCTGGAAATGCCTGTTGAAACCTAGAAGCTGGGACGGCGCCGGGAAAGCCCTATTCGGCTTCGGCCGGTTCCGAGGCGGCCTGCCGGATGGCATCGGCGAGGATTTGCGGCTCCTGGGCGCCGGAAACGGCGAAACGGCCATTGAAGATATAGGTCGGAACACCGGTCACGCCGAGCTTGCGGAAGAAGGCCTCTTCCTCGCGGATCGTCGCTTCGTCACGGTCCGAGGCGAGCAGTTCGGCGGTCAGGGCGGCGTCGAGGCCGGCGGCGCCGGCAATCTCGCTGAGGGTTTTCGCATCGCCAATATCCCGGCTGTCGGCGAAAAATGCCCGGAACAGGCCTTCGGCAGCGGCATCGGCGACGCCCTGGCCGGCGGCCCAGCGCAGGATGCGATGGGCATCGAGCGTATTGGGCCGGACCGCAATGGCATC
>JBNMNI010000072.1:0-6706 GCA_051275375.1 Maricaulis sp.
CCGGGCAAGGTCGCGGCGCTGGAGGCCAAGCTCCAGGACGGCATGGCCGGCTCGCTCGGCATCGCCCATACGCGCTGGGCCACCCATGGCGCCCCGACCGAACCCAATGCCCACCCGCACCAGGCCGGCCGCGTCAGCCTGGTCCACAATGGCATTATCGAGAATTTCAAACCCCTGCGCGATGAGCTGATCGCCCAGGGACACCATTTCGCCAGCGAGACCGATACCGAGGTCGTGGCGCATCTGCTCGACCGCGAGATCGGGCGCTGCGGCGATGTCACGGCCGCCTGGCTGGCGGTGCTGGCCAGGCTTGAGGGTGCCTTCGCGCTCGTGGCTGTCGTCGCGGGCGAGGATGGCGTTCTGCTCGGCGCCCGGCGCGGCGCACCGCTGGTCGCAGCGGCCGGCGAGGGCGCCGGCTATCTGGTCTCCGACATCATGGCGATCTCCGGCGAAGCCCATTCGATGATCTATCTGGAAGAGGGCGATGCCGCCATCGTCCGCCCGGACAGTATCGAGATCTATGACGATGCCGGCCAGCGCGTGACGCGTCCGGTGCAGCCGGCCATTACTTCGATGATCCTGGCCGAGAAGGGCAATTACCGCCACTTCATGCAGAAGGAAATCTATGAGCAGCCGGAAGTCGTCGGCCATACGCTCAGCGGCTATCTCGACGCTGTCGCCGGCCAGGTGCGGACACGGCCCGGGATTGATTTTTCCGGCGCCTCGCGCCTGTTGATCATCGGCTGCGGCACCGCCTCCTATGCCGGCCAGGTCGCCGAATACTGGTTCGAGGCGCTCGCCGGCCTTCCGGTCGAGGTCGATATCGCCTCGGAATTCCGCTATCGCAAACCGGCTTTCATGGCCAATGACATGGCGCTCTTCATCTCCCAGTCCGGCGAGACCGCCGATACGCTCGAGGCAATGCGCATGTGCAAGGCGGCCGGTCTCAAGACCGTCGCCCTGGTCAATTCACCCCATTCCTCCATGGCGCGCGAGGCCGATATCGTCGCGCCGACCATGGCCGGACCGGAAATCGGCGTCGCCTCGACCAAGGCCTTTACCTGCCAGCTCGCCTCGCTGGCCTCGCTGGCGGTGCTGGCCGGGGTGCAGCGTGGCCGCATTGATGCCGATGAGCAGGCGCGCCAGGTCAGCCGTCTGATGGGTATTCCCGGGCTGATGGCGCAGGCGCTGCGGATCGAGGACCAGATCAACAAGCTTGCCGGTGAACTCGCCCAGGCCTCGATCGTGCTCTATCTCGGACGCAATGAATTCTTCCCGATGGCGCTTGAGGGGGCTCTCAAGCTCAAGGAGATCAGCTATATCCACGCCGAGGGCTATGCCGCCGGCGAGCTCAAGCACGGCCCTATCGCCCTGATCGAGGAGGATGTCGCCGTGATCGTGATCGCGCCGCACGATCATCTCTTCACCAAGACCCGCTCCTCCATCCAGGAAGTGCGCGCGCGCGGCGCGCGGGTGATCGCCATCACCGATGATCTCGGCGCGGCCGAGCTTGAAGGCGAGGCGAGCGCCATAATCACCCTGCCGCGGGCCGAGGGCCTGGCAGCGCCTCTGGTCGCAGCGGTGGCGGTGCAATTGCTGGCCTATTACGTCGCGGTCCACAAAGGCACCGATGTCGACCAGCCGCGCAATCTGGCGAAATCGGTAACGGTAGAATAGCGAAATCTTTCGTGACTTTGTCAGCCCGGTGCCCCGGTTTATAGGGCGCTCAGTTTCAATGGCGTGGCGCGTTTGCCGCCGACGCATCCTTCAAATTCGGGAAGCCCCATGACCGACATGATCCCCTTCATCGACCTCAAGGCCCAGCGCGGCCGTATCGGCGCCCGCATCGACGCCGCCGTCGCCAAGGTATTGGACGAGGGCCGCTATATTCTCGGGCCGGAAGTGATGGAACTGGAAGCCTCCCTGGCCAGCTTCAATGGCGAGGGCCGGGCCCTGTCCTGCGCCAATGGCACCGACGCCATCCTGATCCCGCTGATGGCCTGGGGCATTGGACCGGGCGATGCCGTCTTCGTGCCGAGCTTCACCTTTGCCTCGACCGCCGAGGTCGTGGTGCTGGCCGGTGCCTCGCCGGTCTATGTCGATATCGATCCGGATACGTTCAACATGTCGCCGGCCAGCCTCGCCGCGGCGATTGATGCCGTGGTCGCCAAGGGCGAGCTGACGCCCCGCGCCGTGATTGCCGTCGACCTGTTCGGTCAGCCCGCCGATTATCCGGCGCTGGCGAAAATCACCCGCGCCCATGGCATGAAACTCGTCGCCGACGGCGCCCAGGGTTTCGGCTGCACGCTGGACGGCAAGTCCTCGCTGCACTGGGCCGATGTGCTCACCGTCAGCTTCTACCCGGCCAAGCCGCTGGGCTGTTACGGCGATGGCGGCGCGGTCCTGTGCAAGGATGACGCGCTGTTCGATGTGATGAAATCGGTTCGGGTTCATGGCGAAGGCAAGGAGCGCTATGAATATGCGCGCATCGGCCTCAATTCGCGTCTCGATACCATCCAGGCTGCGGTGCTGATCGAGAAACTGCGCGTCTTCGGCGAGGAAATCGCAATGCGCCAGCGCGTCGCTGACCGCTATGCCGCCGGTTTCGGCAATCAGGTCAAATGGCCGCGCGTCCCGGCCAATGCGCAATCGACCTGGGCCCAATACACGATTGAAGTCGCCGATCGCGACGGTTTCCGCGCCCATCTGGCGGCCAAGGGCGTGCCGAGCGCGATCTATTACCCGATCCCGCTGCACCTGCACGAACCCTATGCCCCTTACCCCGTCGCGCCGGGTGGATTGCCGGTGACGGAGGCCGCCGCGCATCGCGTCGTTTCCCTGCCGATGCACCCGGACATGTCCGATGCACATATCGACCAGGTGATCGAGGCGGTGTTGAGCTATCCGGCGGCGCATGCCTGAGGGGCAGTGCCTGACAAGGTTTGCATTTGATGGCTCTGACGGGTGGTAATTTGGCTCCACCTGTCCTAAATCGCGCTGACCGCGCGCGCAGGACTTTCTCCTGCCATTGAGGCGTATCGGCCAGTGAGGACATGATGAGTACGATTCAGGACAGCGTCCGCGCCTATGCGAAGCGATTTCAGAGTGCCCGGCACCGGGATCGCCCGCTATCGGCCCACCTGAAAGCCCTGGAAGCGGAAAGCATGCACATCATGCGCGAGGTCGCTGCCGAGTTTGACCGGCCGGTGATGCTGTATTCCGTTGGCAAGGATTCGGCCGTCATGCTGCATCTGGCGATGAAGGCCTTCTACCCGTCACTGCCGCCCTTTCCATTGCAGCATGTCGACAGCACGTTCAAATTCCGCGACATGATCACCTTCCGCGATGCCATCGCGGCCGAGCTTGGCCTGGAAATCCGCGTCGAGATCAATCAGGACGGTGTCGAGCGCGGCATCAATCCCTTCGATCACGGCTCCAACGTGCACACTCAGGTGATGAAGACCGAAGCGCTGCGCAATGCCATGACCCGGCACAAATATGACGCGGCCTTCGGCGGCGCCCGCCGCGACGAGGAAAAATCGCGCGCCAAGGAGAGGATTTTTTCCTTCCGCGACGGCAATCATGGCTGGGACCCGAAAAACCAGCGGCCCGAGCTGTGGCGCAACTACAATACCAAGATCAAGCAAGGGGAATCGATCCGCGTCTTCCCGCTGTCCAACTGGACCGAGCTCGATATCTGGCAATACATCATGGAAGAAGACATTCCGATCGTGCCGCTCTATTTCGCGGCCCACCGGCCGGTCGTCGAACGCGATGGCCAGCTGATCATGGTCGATGATGAACGCATGCCTCTGGCCGATGGCGAGAGCACGGACCTGCGGCTGGTCCGCTTCCGCACGCTGGGCTGCTACCCGCTGACCGGCGCGGTGGAGTCCGACGCGACAACGCTGGAAGAAATCGTGATCGAAATGCTCACCGCCCGCACGTCGGAACGGTCGGGGCGCCTGATCGATCATGATGAGTCCGGTTCGATGGAAAAGAAGAAGCGCGAGGGATATTTCTGATGGACGATCAAAACCCGCGCGCCGCGCTGATGGAACGCCTGTCCCATTCAGGCGGGCATGGCGTGTTGCGCTTTTTGACCTGCGGCTCGGTCGATGACGGCAAATCGACCCTGATCGGCCGCCTTCTGTATGATTCCAAGCTTCTGTTCGAAGACCAGCTCAGCGTTCTGGCGCGCGACAGCCGCAAGCATGGCACTGTCGGCGATGAGATTGATTTCGCCCTCTTGCTCGACGGTCTCGAAGCGGAACGCGAGCAGGGCATCACCATTGATGTCGCCTATCGCTATTTCGCCACCGAGAAGCGCAAATTCGTTGTCGCCGATACGCCGGGCCATGAGCAATACACCCGCAATATGGCGACCGGCGCCTCGACCGCCGACGTCGCCGTGATGATGATCGATGCGCGCAAGGGCGTGCTGATCCAGACCCTGCGCCACACCTATATCGCGCGCATGATGGGCATTCGCCACATCGTGCTGGCCGTCAACAAGATGGATCTGGTCGAGCATTCGCGCGGCCGTTTCCACGAAATCGTCGCCGAATATCTCAAGAGCGCCGAAAGCCTCGGCTTCGAAACCATCACGCCGATCCCGATGTCGGCGCGCTATGGCGAGAATGTCTCCAGCCGCAGCGAGAAAATGACCTGGCATACCGGCCCGACCCTGATCGAGCATCTCGAAGTGCTCGACATTGCCGCCGATATCCAGAATGAGCCTTTCCGCATGCCGGTGCAGTGGGTCAATCGGCCCAATCTGAATTTCCGCGGCTATTCGGGCATTGTCGTCTCCGGCTCGATCAAGCCGGGCGATGCCGTCATCGTCGCCAAATCGGGCACGGCAGCCAATGTCAGCCGCATCGTGACCGCCGATGGTGATCTCGACGAGGCGGTGGCCGGCGACAGCGTCACCCTGGTGCTCAATCACGAGATGGATATCTCGCGCGGCGATGTGCTGTGTTCGGCCGATGAGCGGCCGGAGGTCACCGACCAGTTTGCCGCCGAAATCCTGTGGATGAACCAGGATGACCTTCTGCCTGGCCGCTCCTATCTGCTGAAAATCGGCACCGCGACCACGCCAGCGACGATCTCCTCGCTGCGCCACCGTGTCGACGTCAACACCTATGAGAAACAGCCCTGCCGCAAGCTGGAAATGAACGGCATCGGCATGTGCAATGTCTCGACGGCCCAGCCGATCGCCTTCGACCCCTATCACAAGATCCGCGATATGGGCGCCTTCATCCTGATCGACCGTTTCACCAATCAGACGGTTGGCGCCGGCATGATCGAATTCGGTCTGCGCCGGGCTTCCAACATCCATCATCACGCGATGACGGTGACGAAGGCCGAACGCTCCCAGATCAAGGCGCAAAAACCGGCCATCCTCTGGTTCACCGGTCTGTCGGGCGCCGGCAAGTCGACGGTCGCCAATCTGGTCGAACAGAAGCTGGCACGCGCCGGCCACCACACCTATTCGCTTGATGGCGACAATGTCCGCCATGGTCTCAACCGCGATCTCGGTTTTACCGATGAGGACCGGGTCGAGAATATCCGCCGCATTGGCGAGGTCGGGCGGCTTTTCGTCGAGGCCGGCCTGCTGGTGACCTGTTCCTTCATTTCGCCCTTCCGCTCGGAGCGGCAAATGGTGCGTGAGCTGGTCACCGATGGTGAATTCATCGAGGTCTTCGTCGACACCCCGCTCGAGGTCTGCATGCAGCGCGACCCGAAGGGGCTCTACAAGAAGGTCAAGGCCGGCGAGATCAAGAATTTCACCGGTTTCGACAGCCCCTATGAAGCGCCGGAAAATCCCGAACTTCGCATCGATACGACCGAGATTTCGGCAGAGGATGCCGCAGATCGGGTTGTCGCCTATCTGCGCGAAACCGGCCGGCTCGGCTAGTTCGCACCCAGGCGCAGACACAAAAAAGGCCGGGCAGCGATGCCCGGCCTTTTCATGTCTGCTGGTCTGTGCAGGGCGGTGTTACGGGCGTAGGCCCCAGGCGACGAAGGCGCCATTGAGGAATTCGGTTTCCGTCTTGGCATAGACGAAATCCTCGCCATCGGGCATCAGAACGGCGCCGCCGGCGGCATTGAGCACGGCATGGCCGGCGCCGGTATCCCATTCGCGGGTTGGACCGAAGCGCGGATAGACATCGGCCAGGCCCTCGGCGACGAGGCAGAATTTCAGCGATGAGCCGGCCGAGGTGCTGTCGGTAACGCCGACGGACTCGGCGAAGGCGCGGGTGGCGGCGTCGGCGTGCGAACGGCTCATCACGCCGGTCAGCCCGCTGGCCGGCGGCTTGCGCGTGCTGATCGAGGCCAGCTGGTCGCGATTGATCGCATCGCCGGCCTTCAACAGCCCGGCCCAGGCCTGGGTGCCGCCGATATAGACGCGCTCAAGCGCCGGCGCATAGACGCAGCCCGCGGTCGGGGCGCGGTTTTCGATCAAAGCGATATTGACGGTGAACTCGCCATTCTTGTTGATGAATTCCTTGGTGCCATCGACCGGGTCGACCAGCACGAAAGTCGATCCGACCTCGGGGCGGAAACCGGCGGAAAAGCTTTCCTCGGCCAGAACGGGGATGCCCGGCAGGAGTTTTTCGAGCCCGGCGAGAATGATTTTCTCGGCCAGCTCGTCCGCATCGGTGACCGGCGATGCATCATCCTTGCTGCGCGAGGCGAAGTC
>JBNMNI010000073.1:0-6695 GCA_051275375.1 Maricaulis sp.
TCCAGCTCGGCCTCATCGCTCACCTGCAGGAAGGCGGCGCGGTTCCAGAAATGCAGATGGCGCAAAATGTCATTGATCGTCCAGGCCTTGAACAGGGTCGGTTTGTCGAAGTCTGCATCCGCTAACGGATCCAGCAGCGTCTTGAGGGCCAGATTCTCGGCCCGGAAATCATTGGCGATGGCGTGCATGGCTCGCTCTCCTATTCGAGAAAATTCGACAAGCGCTCATAGGCGGCGACAAAGTCTTCCTTGAAGCATTGCACCACGGCGCCGGTCGACATCGCCTGGTTCATCAGGCCGACGCCTTGTCCGACCCAATAGGTGTCGAGCGCCATCGCGCCCTCATGACCGCTGCCGGACAGATTGCGGATCTTCTGCAGCGCCGGCTCGCTGACCAGGGCCTGCAGCGGCATTGGCAGAGGCGCCGGCCCTTCCTGATCCCAGGCTTCCGTCCAGGGCGAGCGCAATTGCCGCGACGGCTTGCCGGTACGCGATTTCGAGCGGACCGTGTCGCGCGAGGCGGCGGCGAGCATTTTTTCCTTCACCACCGGGCTGGTTTCCGCCTCGGTCGTCGTCAGCCAGACCGAGCCACACCAGGCGCCTGCCGCACCCATCGCCATTGCAGCGGCCATCTGGCGTCCGGTAGTGATGCCACCGGCAGCGAGAATTGGCACATCGCCATAGGGCTGGATCGCTTCATGAACTTCGGGCACCAGCACCATGGTCGAGACCTCGCCGCAATGCCCGCCGGCCTCGCCGCCGGCCACGACCAGGATATCGACCCCGGCCTCGACCTGTTTGATCGCATGCTCCTTGGTGCCGACCAGGGCCGCGACGGCGACGCCGTGTTCCTTGGCCATGCTCAGCATGTAGTCGGGCGGAATGCCCAGCGCATTGGCGATCAGCTTGATCGGATGTTTGAAAGCGACTTCCAGCGAGGCCATCGCACCGTGCTCGGTCAGGTTCTCGGCGAATTGCATGAACTCGCCGCGCACGCCTTCGATCGAGCTGGCATCGATGCCATAGCGCCCCAGCACTTCGGCGGCGAAATCCTTGTGCGTATCGGGCACGGCGCCGAGCAGGCGCTGCGGATCGAGCGCTGTGCCCTTGCCCTCGAACCGGTTGGGCACGATCAGATCGACGCCGTAGGGCTTGCCGCCGACATGGGCGTCAATCCAGGCGAGTTCTTCCTCGAGCCGGTCCGGCGGCAGATTGACCGCGCCGAAAATCCCCATTCCGCCGGCATTGGTGACAGCCGCTACCACGTCGCGGCAATGGCTGAAGCCGAGCAGGGGAAATTCAATACCCAGCATGGTGCAGATCGGAGATTTCATGGTGCGTCGTCCTGTTTTGTCGTGTGGGGTTCAATCAGGAAAAGGAGCTGGCCGGATTTGACCTGGCTCCCGGCTTCCTGTCCGATCTCGATGACCATGCCATCCACATCGGCACGGATTTCATGTTGCATCTTCATCGCTTCGAGAATGGCGATGCGCTCGCCCTTCAAAACCGTGTCGCCGGCCGTCACTCCGATATCGACCAGCAGGCCGTGCATCGGCGCCGTCACCCGTCCGGATGCCACCGCATCGGCGCGCTCCCGGGCGGCGCCGACCTGATTGGTCAGGGTCACGGCGTGATCGCCGAGCATCAGGAATATCCGCGCCCGGTCGAGATGTTCCAGACGGGCATCCTGCCTTTGGCCATCAATTGCCAGCCTGGCCCGTCCGGCGCTTTCCTCGATGACCTCGACGAGATGGAAATCATCGATCACGCAGACCCGGTAGGCCTGCTTGCCGAGGGAGACAATCGACAGGTTTGCCGGCTCGGCCGAACCGTCGATCTGATAGGCATAGCTGGAGGAAAGCCGGCCGGCGCTGTGCCAGCCCAGCAGGGGGGCGGGCAGGGCGATCGAGGCCCGGTGCGCGGCGGCGCCGGCGTGTCTGAGCTGCAGCACGCACGCCGCCGCCAGGGCGGTGCCAGGCAGCGCCGCAGGCGTGAAATTTCCATCCGGCAGCATGTCGCCAATGAAGGCCGTCGTCGCCTCGCCCTGCTGGAAGGCCGGCTCGCGCACGGCGGCCAGCAGGAAGTCGCGATTGGTCTGCAGGCCGGCTATGCCGCTTGATTGCAGCGCCGCTTCCAGGCGCTGGCAGGCAATCATGCGGCTGGGTCCCCAGGCGATGATCTTGGCAATCATCGGATCGTAATGCGGGGAGACCTCGCTGCCCGATTCAATGCCGGCATCGACGCGAATGCCCTCGCCGACGGGTTCGATCCAGCGTTCGATATCGCCGGAACAGGGCAGAAAACCCCGCGCCGGATCCTCGGCATAGAGCCGCGCCTCGATGGCGTGACCGGTCAGCCTGATATCCTCCTGTCGCAGCCCAAGCGGCGCACCACTGGCGACGCGCAATTGCAGCTCGACCAGGTCCAGCCCTGTCACCATTTCTGTCACCGGATGCTCGACCTGCAGCCGCGTATTCATCTCCAGAAAGTGGAAACGCCCATCCGCCTCCAGCATGTATTCCACCGTGCCGGCCCCGACATAATCGACCGATTGCGCAGCCAGAACGGCCGCAGCCCCCATCTCGGCACGAAGCGCGTCAGTCATCACCGGGCAGGGCGATTCCTCGAGCACTTTCTGGTGCCGCCTTTGCACCGAGCAATCGCGCTCGCCGAGATGAATGGCGTGACCGTGCGTGTCGCAGAAAATCTGGATCTCGACATGGCGCGGCCGGTCAAGCGCCCGCTCCAGGATCAGATCCGATGCCCCGAAAGCCTGTTGCGATTCCGACCGCGCCAGCGGCAATGCGTCGATAAGCTCCGCCTCATTCTCGACCCGGCGCATGCCGCGGCCACCGCCGCCGGCCGCAGCCTTGATCATGATCGGATATCCGATCGAATGCGAAGCGGTCAGAAAAGCCTCGTCCGACTGGTCGCGGCCCTGATAGCCGGGCAGGCAGGGCACGCCGGCCGCGACCATGCGCCGTTTGGCGACCGCCTTGTCGCCCATCACCGCAATTGCCTCCGGCGAGGGTCCGATAAAGACCAGGCCGGCATCGAGGCAGGCCCGGGCGAAACCGGCATTCTCCGACAGGAAGCCATAGCCGGGATGAACGGCCTCCGCGCCGCTCGATATCGCCGCCTCGATCAGGCGCTCGATCGACAGATAGGATTGCGCCGCCGGGTCCGGTCCGAGCAGGACCGCCTCGTCGGCGAGACGCACGTGTGGCGAATGCGCGTCTACCGGTGAGTGAACGGCAATCGTACGGTAACCCAGGCGACGTGCTGTGCGTATGATGCGGCAGGCTATCTCACCACGATTGGCGATCAGGATCGAGCGGAAGGCAGAGGCGGCCATCATCTACTCTCCGGCCCAGACGGGCTTGCGTTTTTCGATGAAAGCCGCAATTCCCTCGCGCGCTTCATCGCCCAGCATGCAATCGGCAAAGCCCTCGGCGGCGAGCCGTGTCATCGCCTCCGGTGCAGTGTTCCGGGTGGCCAGAACCAGCGTTTTTGTCACCGCATTCGCCTGCGGTGCGCAGCGCAAGACCTGCTCGCGAATTGTGGTTTCCAGCGGCGCTATCTCCGAGGCAGAGGATGCCAAAAAGTCAGCCAAACCAAGCGTTTGTGCCTCATGACCGGTGAAGCGTGCGGCTGTCAGCATCAGCCGCCGCGCCGTCGAAAGACCCAGTCGCTGCACGACGAAGCGGGCGATTTGTGCCGGCGGAATACCCAGCGTGGTTTCCGTCAGGGCAAAGCGCGCATCGGCCGTGACAATCACCAGATCGGCACAGCAGACCAGGCCGAAACCGCCTGCCATTGCAGCACCTTCCACGATCACCACCACCACTTGCGGCAGCGAGTTGACGGCATCGAACAAGGCTCCGGCCTGACAACTGGCGTCGACGACCGCCTCGCGGTCGCCCTTACCCTGCATATCGCTTTTGAAGCTCTTCAAATCACCGCCGGAACAGAAAATTCCGTTGCGGCCACGCAGGGTTACGCCGCGAATATCGCGCCGTGGCCGCACCGCATCGAGGATGGCCATCAGCTCCGCCGACAATTCTGTCGAGAGCGCATTGCGGTTTTCCGGCGTGTTGAACCAGAGCGTCAGCCAGCCGTGATCCAGCTCCTGATCAATCGTGGTCGTTTGGGGCAGCTTGTTGATTTTGCTCATCTCCATCACAGCCTCGCAACGCCGAAACTATTGGGCCGCAAGGTTCGGTGTGCCGCTTCCCAGACCGTTCCCAGGATGAAGCCCAGGGCCTTGCGCGTGTCCCGCGGATCGATCATGCCGTCATCGAGCATATGGCCCGACGTGTAGAAGCCATCCGCCTGGCGGTTGAAATGATTGGCCAATTGCTTTGACTGCTCGGCCATCATTGCCGGGTCGAGTTCGAAGCCGCGCGCCTGGGCCGCTTCCTCGGCGACAATCCCCATCACGGTGGCTGCCTGCTCGCCGCCCATCACCCCCATTGAGGCATTGGGCCAGGAGAAGAGGAAATCCGGATCGAAACCGCGCCCGCACATGCCGTAATTGCCGGCGCCGTAACTGGCCCCGATCATCAGTGTAATGCGTGGCACCGAGGTATTGGTCACCGCCTGGATCATCTTGGAGCCGTGCTTGATCATGCCGGCCTGCTCGTATTCGCGCCCGACCAGATAGCCGGTAGTATTCTGCAGGAAAATCAGCGGTGTACCGGCCTGGTCGCACAGCTGGATGAATTGCGCCGCCTTGTTGGCGCCCTGCGGATCAATCGGGCCATTATTGCCGATAATGCCGCAGGGATAGCCATAAATCGAGCCCTGCAGGCAGACCGTCGATACACCAAAACCCGGTTTGAAGTCTGAAAAGTCCGAGCCATCCACGACCCGCGCGACGATCTCGCGAACATCATAGGGCTTGTGATAATCGACCGGCACTATGCCCGCGACCTCGTCGATATCGAGTGATGGTTCCTCGAATTCGACCGGCCGCCTTTCGGCGCAATTGGCATTCCAGTCGAAGCGCCCGACCAGTTCGCGCACCATGGCAACCGCTTCATCATCACTGGCCGCGAGATACTCGACCAGGCCGGAAATCTGGCTGTGCATTTCGGCACCGCCCAATTCCTCATCCGTCGCGATCTCGCCAGTGGCGGCCTTGAGCAGAGGCGGCCCGGCAAGGAAGGCCTTGCCGCGTTCCTTCACGGCGACGACATAGTCGGACAGGCCAGGCATATAGGCGCCGCCAGCGGTGGATGAGCCGTGCAGGATGGCGATGGTCGGGATGCCGGCCTTGGACAGACGTGCGAGATTGGCGAATAGGGCACCGCCGAAGGCGAAACTGCCGACATCGTAATTCATCAGATCGCCGCCGGCACTCTCGACCAGGTGGATGAAGGGCAATTTCTGTTGCAGGGCAATCTCTTCAGCCCGGCGCAGCTTGTAGCCGCTGCCCGCCATGATCGCCCCGGCCCGGATGCCGCTATCATCGACCGTCACCACGCACCGCACGCCCGAGACATATCCAATGCCGGCGATAAGAGTCGAACCGGGGATGGATTTCGCCTCGTCCTGGGTGTCGACCATATAGCCGGCGAGATTGCCGATCGCCAGGAAAGGCATGCCCGGGTCGAGCAGGCGGGCCAACCGGTCGCGTGGTGTGAGCTGGCCGCGTTGTTCGAACCGTTCGC
This sequence comes from Maricaulis sp., assembly GCA_051275375.1. Lineage (GTDB taxonomy): Bacteria > Pseudomonadota > Alphaproteobacteria > Caulobacterales > Maricaulaceae > Maricaulis. Next base: position 5,672 of record JBNMNI010000073.1, read on the forward strand.
GACGCCGTTCCGAGGCGATGGCAGCGCGGCCATTGAGCGTTTCGAGCCGGTCGATCAAAGCCAGCATGTCGGCGCGGTTCTGCGCGAAGTCGGGCCTGGCCGGGTCTGTGCGAGAGCGGAATTTCGTCATGCCATGGCCTCTGCGAGGTTCAGCCGCTGCGCCAGCGCGACGGGGATTTCGATCGGGGTTGCCAGCAGGATCTGGGCATAGCCCTTGCCCTGTGGGTCGTTGCGCAGGCTGGCTATGCCGCCGCCGCCGAGCACGTCTTGCAGCAGGAAATTGATCGCGTGGCTGCCCGGCAGATAGAAGCGCTCGACCTCGCCTTCGAGGAAGTGCGCGAACCGTTCCGCCACGACCTGCGTCGTCAAGGCGTGCCAGATAGCCGGCAGGGATGCCGGATCGCGGGCGATGATCCCGATATTGGCGTGATTGCCCTTATCGCCGGAGCGGCCCCAGGCCAGCGCCACCAGCGGTACGTGGAGGGTTCCGTTCGAGCTGTCCGGACTGTTCGGCATAGCGGGCCTGACCGGCACGTAGGCCGGGCCTCTTGCGGGGACAGGCTCGGCATGATCGAGCGCCTGGCCATCGAGCTCGATGCCGATGGCGACCATTTCCCGTGGGCACAGGCAAGAGAAGAGCCGGGTCACCGGGGAGGGCTTCGGCCGTCCGCCCTGAAAGCCGGAAAGACCCGGCGGTGTCGCAAGGCCCAGCCCGGCGACCTCCTTGAGCAGCAGCCCGGCGCCAGCGGCATCGGGGTGTTTGGCGGCAAGCTTGAGCACGACCTCGCGCGCGCCGCCGCCCTGGCCGAAGGCTCCAAACTGGCTCTCCGTGCCAAGGATTTCCGTACTGGTCTCGGTAAAGCCAGGCGCGTTGAACTTGTGCAGGATGCGGCTGGCGCGGGCGAAGGCGGCATCGGCGAAGCTCTGCGCCTTGCGGCCGGCATCGAACCCGTAAAAGCTCAGATACAGGCCGGCGCGCCAGCCATCCTGCCAGGTCAGGCTGGCCTTGTAGCTTTCCGGCGGC
>JBNMNI010000074.1:0-6596 GCA_051275375.1 Maricaulis sp.
AGCTGCCCGATGAGACCGCGCTCTATTGTGCGCACGAATATACCCAGTCCAATGCCCGCTTTGCGCTCAGCGTCGATCCCGAAAACGGGGCGCTGCTGAGCTATGCGGCCGGCGTCGATGCCAAGCGGGCCCGCGGCGAGCCGACAGTGCCCACCACGATCAAGGCCGAGAAGGCCGCCAATCCCTTCCTGCGCGCCGCCGATCCGGCGATCCGTGCCCGGCTGGGTCTGCCGGATGCTGCCAATGTCGAGGTGTTTGCCGAGATCCGCCGCCGCAAGGACGCGTTTTGAGCGCCGCGCTGACCGCCGCAGACATCATCGCCGCCCTGGGCATGGAGCGCCATCCCGAGGGCGGCTGGTATGTCGAGACCTGGCGCGATCCGGCGGGAGCGGACGGGCGCTCGCACAGCACGGCGATCTATTATCTGCTCGAGGCGGGCGAGTATTCGCACTGGCACCGGGTCGATGCGGCCGAGATCTGGCACTGGCATGCCGGCGCGCCACTACAGCTCGAGCTCAGCACGGACGGGATTGCACAGACCGCGATCCGGCTGGGTGCGGATATTGCCCGCGGTGAGCGGCCGCAGGGGATTGTGCAGCCGCAGGTCTGGCAGAGCGCGCGCTCCTGCGGCGCCTGGACACTGGTTGGCTGCACAGTGGCGCCGGGTTTCGAGTTTTCTCGATTCCAGATGGCGCCGCCAGGCTGGAAGCCCGGCCTGCCACAGGCCTGATCAGCTCGCCCGTTCGTCAGCCATCAGGGCACGAATGATATAGGCTGAGGACGAACGGCCGGCGAAACCGAATTCCGGTGCGATGACGACGACCAGAGCATTGTCGCGCCGATAGGCGGCGGGCTGGTCGCCGATCGAGATATCGACCCGCTCAATGCCGCGCAGACGGCGGCGCTCGCCGCGCAGCGAGCGGAAGGCGATCGCGATCATGTGCAGGCTGTCATATTGCACGCCGAGCCCGGCGCGCGGGGCCGGCGAGTAGCCGACCGAAATCGTGCGATTGAGATCGGCGGAGAGTTCATTGACCAGCTCCTCGGCGCGCAGCCGCACTTCCTCGGCGGAACGCGGCGTCGGCGCCAGACCGCCGGCCTCGCTGGCAAAATCGGCGATCACGCCATTGGGCGCATCGGCGGGAAAATAGGTCGCCCCGCCCAGCCCGGTCAGCCGGATGACTTCGCGGCCGGTATCGGACACATAGGCCGTGCCGCCGCCGGGCGCCCGGTTGGCGAACAGGACCATGACTTCCCCGGAGGGATCATCCCGTTCGCGCAGCAGGGCCACGGTGCCGGATCGGTCGAACAGGAAGAACTCGCCTGTATCGGCGCGCTGGTACCAGCCGACGGTTTCCTGGGCGCGCTCATTGCGCAACAGACGGTCGCGCAACGGGTTTTGAAACCCGATAGCGGCGCCCGCGCACAGCGCCGCGGCCAGGATCACGAGGAGGAAACGGGTCATCACGCTTTGAGTTGACGCTGGCAAGACGGCATTTTTTGGGCAAATGCCGGCCTGACTGTCATACCATGTACTGCCCGCCATTGATGGTCAGCACGGATCCGGTCATGAAACCGGCCGCATCCGAGGCCAGATAGGTAACCAGGCCACCGATTTCCGAAGATTCGCCGAGCCGGTTGACCGGGATCGCGGCGATGATGGATTGCAGCACATTGGCCGGGACCGCCGCCACCATCTCGGTATTGATATAGCCCGGCGCGATGCAATTGACCGTGATCCCCTTGCGCGCGCTTTCCTGGGCCAGTGCCTTGGTGAAGCCGATCACCCCGGCCTTGGCGGCGGAATAATTGACCTGGCCCATCTGACCCTTCTGGCCATTGATCGAGGAGATATTGATGATGCGGCCAAAACCGCGCTCGCGCATGCCGTCAATCACGGGACGGGTCATGTTGAACATCGAGGTCAGGTCGATGCGGATGACATCATTCCACTGGTCCGGCGTCATCTTGTGGAACATGCCGTCACGGGTAATGCCGGCATTATTGACGAGAATGTCGAAGGGCGCCCCGGCAAGGGCCTCGGCCGCCGCAATGCCGTCAACGCAGGACTGGTAATCGCCGACATCCCATTTGACCGCACCGATACCGGTCTGCGCCGTAAAGCTTTGGGCCGCCTCTTCATTGCCGGCGTAATTGGCGATAACCGTATAGCCGGCCGCCTTCAGTTCGAGACAAATGGCGGCTCCGATGCCCCGGGTTCCGCCTGTGACCAGTGCCGTGCGTGTCATATCCAATCCCCAGATTCCTGTTCTTGAGTTGAGTAATAAGTCTTCGCGCTTGCAGCACACCACTTGCTGAGCGTAAACCGTAATGAAATAGGTGCGCGTCCGTGTCGAGCGAATATCGAACACGGGCCTCGCATTTTACACGGACAGGGGAATGCGCGGTGAGTAAATCCAAGAGCGGCAAGCCTGACATCATCATCAAGAAATACGCCAACCGGCGCTTGTATGACACGTCGACGAGCCAATACGTGACCCTCGACCATTTGCGTGAGCTTGTGAAAAAAGACCTGCATTTCCAGGTGATCGACGCCAAGAGCGGCGAAGACCTGACGCATGGCGTGCTGGCACAGATTATTTTCGAGGAAGAATCGCGCGGGACGAATCTTCTGCCCGTCGATTTCCTGCGGCAATTGATCGGCTTCTATGGCGACAGCCTGCAGAATGTGGTGCCGGGCTATCTGCAGATGTCGATGAATAATTTCACGCAGCAGCAGGAAGATTACCGCACCAAGGTCGGCGAAGCGATGATGTCGCCCCAGGCTACCATGGCGCTGATCGAGGAACAGACCCGGCGCAATATGGAAACCTTCGGCAAGACCATGCGCATGTTCACCCCCTTCGTCGCGGCGACAACGCCCGAGGCGGATGAGGCCGAGACGACAGCTGCTGCCGCCAAGGAAGGCGAGGACGATATCGCGCAAATGCGTGAGGAACTCGACGATATGCGCGCCAAGCTGGATCAGCTGCTCAACAAGAAGACCTAGAGCATTTTCAGCAAAAGTGGGAACCGGTTTTGCGGTTCGAAAATGTGTTAAAACAAAGAACTAGAGCATTTTCATTGACTTTTATTTCGATGAAAATGCTCTAGCCAGCCGCCTTGCCGCCATTGGCGGCCAGCAGGGCCTCGATCATCTCGATCTGACGCCCCTGCTGTGCCAGAAGGCTGGTGAGCTGACTCTGGCGCACGCCATCGAGCTTGTCATGCAGGGCCATGATCTCGAGCTCGGCCTTCAGATTGACCTCATAATCATGCGCGGCAGCCGCCCGGTCCTTGGTTGCCTGCCGGTTCTGCGACATCATGATGATCGGCGCCTGCACGGCTGCGAGCATTGACAGGATCAGATTGAGGAAGATGAAGGGATAGGGATCGAAGGCCCCGGTGCGCAGCATGGTCAGCGCCAGATTGACACCGATCCAGCCAAATAGAACGACGGCGAAAATCCCGATGAAAACCCAGGAGCCGCCGAATTCGGCGACACGGTCGGCCATGCGATCACCGAATGTGCTGCCCTCATCCTCAAGCTGGTTGAGATTTTTCGAAATCTGACGGCGCTCGACAATGCGGTCGAGCACACGCCTTTCGGTCTTCGTCAGATCGTCCAGATCGCTGTGCAGCATTTCACGCGCGAGCGCCGCAGCATCCCGTTTCATTGCCAATCTCCCGGCCCGTATCAAAGCCTTGGTTAGTCTATCAAGCCTCGAAGCTTTGACGAAGCCGGCAAATCGCCAGCCGGGCCACGTTAAGGTTTTCGTATCATTTCAGGCCAGCGCCAGGCGCTGCCGCCCCTGATCGGGCCAGAAAGCCTGCATCAGGTTCGCTATCACGACCAGAATCATGGTTAATGAGGTGTTAAAGTCTGGCATCACCCTTGCGAGGGTATCGATATGATCACGATCCGCAGCCAATATCCTGTCCCGACCCTGACCAGCCGCCGTATCGAGCCGGCTGGTTCGGCTCGCGGATCGAATGATCGCCAGCCGCGGCAAGACCGCGCCCAACCTCCTGTCCCGACCCCGCATGCGACTGCTGCCGATCCGCAGTCCTATGTCAGGGCGCAGGTCGCCCCGGCTGAGCTCATTGTCCAGATCATCGCCGGAACACCGCGCCGCGGCATCCGCGCCGAGACCAGCGAACAGGCCCGCTATCGCCGCGCCTATCATGATGCGGCACAAAAAAACGCGCCGGCCCCGAAATGGGAGCGGCGCGCCTGATGTCTGACGGTCTGACCCTTCGACGCCTCGGCTTCTGGTGCGATGCCGCCTTTGGCGCTGGCCTGCTCTTCGTGCTGTTCTAAAGCGCATTCAGCCAAGTTGCAGAGCCGCTTCATCGCGCTTTAACGCGTTGAAACGGCTCCACTACTTGCAAAATTGCTAGCCTTCGCCGCCGACCGCAAGGTCGCGCCGTGCGGCCACGACGGTGACAACGAAGCCGCCAACCGTATCCATCAGCGTCATCAGCGTCAGCAGGAAGAAAGCTGAAGTGCCGAACTTGCCGACGAGCAGGAAGAGCGCCATCGCCACGACAAACACCATCATCGACAGGCCGTGATTGATGATCGTGGCCGTGCCCGATCCGGCCGCTTTGATCTGTTCGACGAACAGGCAGAGCATGCCCAGAATGACGATCAGATCGCCCAGGGGCAGAGCCCACTGGCCCGAGGCCATCGGGATATGGAAGACCGGCCCGTTGAGCGCGGCAACCATTGAAGTCTGGTCAGCACCGCCCAAAGTGAAGGCGATAATCACATAGATGATGACCGGTACGGTCATCAATGGAAATACATTGAACATGGAACTCTTCCCCTTGGCAGAGCCGCCTCGCTGTGCGCGATTGGCAGCCATCATACCCAACATTACACCGTTATCCCCGCCACCTGACATGATCAGATCCTCACTATAACTCGTCCGAACCACGCGGGTTCCGCGCACGCGAATTTAACCACATCATTCCCATCATGTCTGTCAAAGAGGCGAAAAGACGGCCAAAATTCGTATATTTCGACGCGCCGATCGTGCGGTGCCGATGGCTGACAGGCTGGAATTCGCACAGAAAGCCCTCGCGATTCATCAGGGCCGGCAGGAAGCGGTGCTGGTGATCGAAGAAGGGAAGTTGCAGATAGGCCTGCCGTTTGAAGGCTTTGAGACCGCAGCCCGTATCATTGCAATTATCATTGAGCATGCGTTTGCGGATGCCATTGCCGAAGCGCGAGGCGAATTTCTTCCAGGCTGAATCCTGGCGGTTCTGGCTGCGATCACCGCCGACAAGGGCGAGATTTTCCGGGGCATCGGCGCGCATCAGGGTGTCGATCACGATCGGCAGGCCGTCCGGCGGGTTCTGGCCGTCACCGTCCAGCGTCGCGACAATCGCACCGCGGGCATGCATCACACCGGTGCGCACCGAGCGCGACTGGCCGGCATTGTGACGATGGCCGATCACCCGCAGCATCGGCAATTCGGCCTTGGCGGCAACCAGTTCGGCGCGGGTGGCGTCGGTCGAGTTATCATCGACGAACACCATCTCGAAATTGCGCCCCTCAAGCGCGGCGGCAATCTCGCGCGCCAGCGGCACGACATTGCCAGCCTCGTTATAGGCGGGCACAACGACGGATATATCAGGGGTCTGACTCATAAGGGGTTCTGCTTGCGCTTGCGGAAAACGGGCTCTGCTTTAAATACCGCGTTTAGCACATGACGCGAGGGGTTTCACAGTCCCGCGACCATTGGAGACTTGCATGGCCGAGCTAGCCAAGGGAATTCGCGCCTATATTATCATAGGCTTGCTGGCAGGCCTGTCGGCTCTGGCGGGCATTTTCACCCTGCCGCCGCTCGACCGCGATGAAAGCCGTTTCGCCCAGGCGACGGCGCAAATGCTGGAGAGCGGCGACTTCGTCTCGATCAATTTCCTCGACGAGGCGCGCAACAAGAAACCCGTGGGAATTCATTGGCTTCAGGCCGCCAGCCTTGCCGCCTTCTCCAGCGTCGAGGCGCGTGAAATCTGGGCCTATCGCCTGCCCTCCATGCTGGGTGCGATCCTCGCCGCGCTGGCCTGTTTCTGGGGCGGGCAAAGACTGGTCGGACGCGAGGCGGCCTTTGCGGGAGCGGCGCTTTTTGCGGTGACGGTCTTGCTGGGCATTGAAGGCGGCATCGCGAAAACCGATGCGATGCTGGTGGGTTGTACGACATTGGCGATGGCGGCACTGGCGAATTTGCGCTTTGGCGAGGGCGGAAAAAAGACCGCCTTGCTGTTCTGGTTCGCCATCGGACTGGGCGCGCTGATCAAGGGGCCGGTGACGCCCTTGGTCGCCGGACTGGCGCTGGTCGTGCTGTTCGCCTGGGAGCGCAAGGCGCGCTGGATGAAACCGCTCTTGTTCTGGCCCGGCCCGCTACTGGCCATTGCCATGGTCCTGCCCTGGCTGATCTCGATCCAGATCGCCACTGATGGCGGTTTCCTGCGCCAGGCAATCGGCGATGATCTGGCCCCGAAACTGGCCGGCGCCGCCGAGCGGCATGGCGGAATGTTCGGCTATCACTTGCTACTGCTTCCCCTGCTGTTCTTCCCCGCTTCACTGA
>JBNMNI010000075.1:0-6589 GCA_051275375.1 Maricaulis sp.
TCGGCCTTGGCGATTTCCTCGCGGGTCAATTGCCCGTTCGAGATCGGATCGGCACCGCGCACACCCACGGCGACATCGCCATCGGCAATCCCTTTGACTTCCAGCGGGTGCAGGCCGCAGAAATCCGCGATCTGGTCAAAGGTCAGCGAGGTGTTGTCAACGAGCCAGACCGCTGTGGCTTTCGGCATCAGGATCTCGGTCATGTCTTGCTCCTTCGGAGAAATAAAAAAAGCCCGACGCGGTGCCGGGCTTGGGCTTCCGACGCTAGCGGTCTGAGTATCAGTCCAGCCAAGCGATTTGCCGCCTCTATATCGTAGCAGCGCGGGTCTGCAAAGCGGATATCGCTCCCGCCCCTCAGGGTAGCAGCAGAATCTTCCCGGAATGCGCCCCGGAATCGAGCCGTTCGTGTGCGGACCGCACATCGTCGAGCGCAAAGCGCGCATCGATCACCGGCCGCAACTGGCCGGCCTCGATCCAGGGCCAGACCGTCTTGCGCACCGCAGCCGCGAGGCGCGCCTTCTCGGCATTGGGCCGGGCGCGCAGCGTCGAGCCTGTCAGGGTCAGGCGCTTGAGCATGATGCGCATCATATCGAGCTCGACGCGACTGCCCTGCAGGAAGGCGATCGAGACCAGACGCGCCTGGGGCCGGGCCAGGTTGATATTCTTCTGGACGTAACTGCCGCCGACCATGTCGAGCACGACATCCGCGCCGCCGGCTTCTGTCAGCACCGCTTCAAAATCCTCGGTGCGGTAATTGATCGCCCGGTCCGCACCGAGCGTCCGGCACAGCGCACATTTCTCCTCCGTGCCGGCGGTGGTGAAAACGCGGGCACCGGCGGCCTTGGCCATCTGGATGGCGGTTGTGCCGATTCCGCTCGACCCGCCATGGATCAGTATTGTTTCACCTTGCAACAATGCGCCAATCTCGAACACATTCGCCCAGACGGTGAAAACCGTTTCCGGCAATCCCGCGGCCTCGACCAGATCAAGCCCGGCCGGAAGCGGCAGAACCGATCCGGCAGGAGCGAGCACATGATCGGAATAGCCACCGCCGGCGACCAGGGCACAGACCGGGTCGCCCACGGAAAATCCGGCAACGCCCTCGCCCAGGGCCTCGACATGGCCGGAGGCTTCCAGTCCCAGCCCTTCCGGCGCTCCGGGCGGGGCCGGATAGAAGCCCATGCGCTCGATCTGATCGGGCCGGTTGACGCCGCACGCGGCGGTGCGGATCAGAACTTCGCCGGGTCCGGGCTGCGGCACGGGACGCGTCTCGACCCTCAATATATCAGGCCCGCCGGGCGGATTGGCGGTGACGATGCGATTTGTTTTTGTGCCGGGCATGTGACTCTTCCAGACTTCCGGTTATGCTGACCGCCAGACAGCGATGCCAGGCTATGATGGAGGTCAACATGTTCCATGACGAAGAGCGCGCCGCAAGTAGCCTCAAGCCCGAAGCCATCATTCCGGGCGCCGATCTGAGTGCCCTGTCGCTGGCCGACCTCGCCGAACGACGTCTGCTGCTGGAGACGGAAATTCAGCGCATCGACGCCATCACTGAGAAAAAACGCGCCGGACTGAGCGCCGCAGACGCCGTGTTCAAGATTTGATCAATCAATTGGGCCACTCTGGCCCAAGCTTTGCTACGAATCGCCTGATGCTGAAGATAGATGGACGACTGGACGCATGATGACCGATAGCCAGACCCCAACCCTTTTTCCGGCCGGCTCCGCACCGGCAGCGCGAGCGATGGATTTCTGCAAATCCGAAATGTTCGGCAAACTGTTCCGGGAGGGCATGGATCTGGTTGAAGAGACGGCCAGCTATCTCGACGGCACCGGCCGCGACGATGCCAAATCCCTCAATCGGGCCGGCGCGCTCTCCTACGCGACGGAAAGCATGAAGCTGACGACGCGTCTGATGCAGGCTGCCTCCTGGCTGCTGGCCCAGCGCGCGGTCGCCGAAGGCGAGATGACGGCAGAGGACGCCACCGACGGCAAATACCGCCTCGGCAGCGACCGGCCGAGCGAACAGCTCTGGCCGGAGGGCGAAGCCCCGCCGCCCATCCTGCTCAACCTGGTGGAGCGTTCGCGCTCGCTCTATGCCCGCCTCAAGCGCACCGATGACAATCTCTATGCCGAGGGCCTGCCGGAGGCCGACAGCAATCCGGTCGCCGACCATATGGAAAGACTGCGCGGCGCCTTCAGCCAGGGCTGACCCGCCGATCGCACGCGCAAAAAAGGCCTCCCGGCTCGCTTCGGGAGGCCTTTTTGTTTGCTGCGACAGGATCGACAAGAAAAGGGCGCGATCCGGTGAGGATCGCGCCCTTTTTCAATCAGATGCGTTCGAAAAGGCTCAAGCGAAACCTTTGAACTTGTCCTTGAAGCGCGAAACGCGGCCGGCGCGATCGAGCAGATGCTGATTGCCGCCGGTCCAGGCCGGGTGCGACAGCGGATCGATATCGAGATTGATCGTATCGCCTTCCTTGCCGTAGGTCGACTTGGTCTGGAAGGTGGTCCCGTTGGTCATCACCACGTTGATCAGGTGATATTCGGGATGGATATCTTGTTTCATCGGTCCGGCTTTCTTCTCTCGCTGTGCCACGCCAACTCGCGTGACGCACACAGCTGATATCTCTCAGGAGCGCGGCTGATACCTGAAGACGCGGCGCGAGGCAAGCGAGGGGATGAGTCGCGGGGCTGGCATTTCGCCCAGGTCGACCTGAAATTCTGGACATGCGCATGCTTTATACGTATATCTGTGCGCGAGCCATGGGATACGCATCCGATGAAATACGAAACACCCGCCAATCGCCAACGCGTCAACCTGACCGTCCGCGAGGACATCATGTCGAAAGCCCAGGCCCTTAATATCAACATCTCGCGCGCCGCTGAGGCCGGGATAGAGGCAGCCCTGAAGGCCGAACAGTCACGACGCTGGCTCGAAGACAATGCCGACGGGATCAAGGCTCATAATGAGCGCGTCCGGCGCGAGGGCCTATTGCTCCCTGCCCCGTGGTGGAGCGAGGAAAGCTGAGTGGCGCGTTTTGACGTTCATCGGGTCGAGGGATGGGCGGTACCGCTCGTCATCGACGTGCAAGCCAACCTGTTAAGCGGGTTGGCCAGCCGCTTGGTCGTGCCGCTTGTTCCGCTCGCCGACCTGGGCCGGCAACCGATGGCACGCCTCGAACCCGTCGTGACCATCGAAGGCGTCGCCTACGTGTTTTCGCCAACCGACCTCAGCGTCCAGCTGACGTCCAGGCTTGGCGCGTCGGTGGGCAATGTGGAGACCTTGTATCGCGACGAGGTCGTCGCGGCCCTCGACTTCCTGTTTCAGGGGTTCTGATCGCTGCCGCCCTCACCCCCGCTCAAGGTCACGCGGCTCATGATTGACGTTAATTTCCTGCAGCACCTGATTTTCAATGCACATGTATTCGTCCCAGTCGTCCACGCTCGCCCGGCAATCGCGCCAGCGGGTTACGACCCGCATCCAGCCGAGGTTCTGACCATTGGCCCCCACCATGCGATAGACCGCATGGGACATGATCACGCCATCCGTAGGCGCATCGATCAAGCTCTGACGCCGCCTCGCCTCAAAACTGCTATAGCCCCGGGCATCGGTCCACAGGCGTTCATACGTGCTTTGCTCAAGCACCAGCCGCGCCAGCCCGGCGCGCCGGACCCCGTTCCAGTAGTCGGCAACACTCTGACGTCCATAAATATATTCCAGACCCGGAGCGTAGAGCACGGCTCTCGGATGATAGTTCTGCGCGGTGTAGGGTGCCGGGTTGCTGAGAGCGCTGGCAAAGCGGGCGTCTCCGGCCTGCGCGGCCTCAATACTCCATCCCGGCCCGTCGGCCATGGCCGCGGAGGCCAGCGCCACAAGCGCCACGATCGCCGTGATTGATTGTCTCAGCATGTTTCCCCCCGGTCCGTTTTGACTGCAACAGTTTGGACAGGTTGAGCAAAAAGACAAGCGCACACCGGGCGCTGTGCTGAACCAGCCCCAGCACACGCGATTCTGCACCCGGAAAAACAAGTCGGCGTCTGAACAGATTTACCCGCTGACCACCCGGGAGAAAACCACTCTTGCGAAGGTACGCTAACGCGAGGTCAGTTTCAGTTCGATCCGGCGATTGCTCGCATTGGCGGCTTCGGTGTGTCCAGACACCAGTGGCTGGAACTCGCCAAACCCGGCTGCGACCAGCCGTTCCGACGGCACGCCCAATTGTTCCATCCATTGCACGACCGAGATCGCCCGCGCCGCCGAAAGGTGCCAGTTGGACGGGTAGGTGGTGCGGATCGGCACGGCGTCGGTATGGCCGTCAATGCGGATCACCCATTGCAGGTCAGTGGGGATTTCCGACGTCAGCTGGATGATCGCATCGGCAATCGGTCGCAGGCTCTCGCGGCCCTCATTCGATAATGCCGCCGAGCCGGAGGGGAAGAGCACATCGGTTTCGAACACGAAACGATCGCCGACAATGCGCACGCCGGTGCGGTCGCCAAGAATGGCGCGCAGGCGGCCAAAGAAGTCGGAGCGGTAGACGGCAAGTTCGGCCGCGCGTTCAGCCAGGGCGGCATTGAGACGTTCGCCGAGATTGATCACCTGGACCTCGGCATCGCGGGCACGGACCTCCGAGGCGTCCAGCGCGGCATTCAGGGTCGCGATCTGGTCGCGCAGCACCTGCATTTGCTGGTTCAGCAGCGCCAGAGCCTGCATTGAATTCGCCGACATCTCGCGTTCGGCCTCAAGCTCGGCACTCATCGCTTCGGCCTGGCCATAGGCCATGGCGACCGCGCCATTGAGCGCATCGCGCTCATCGACCAGACCGGTAATGCGCACTTCCAGCGCGACATTTTCCTCATGCGCCAGATCGAGCTCATTGGCCAATTGCGACAATTGCGCATTGAGATCCGCCAATTGCTCATCGCGGCCTGTCAGGGCGCGGCTGAGGGCGAACTGGCCGGCAACAAAGATCGACAACAGGAAAACGATGACCAGCAGCAAGGTGGCCAAAGCATCGACAAAGCCGGGCCAGTGATCGCCATTATCGGATTCGTAGAAATGGGAAAAACGCGGCCCCGCCATGACCTATTCCCCCGCCCGGTCCCGGGCTTCGAGGGTTCGGATCAGAACGCGGATCTCGTCGCGCAGGCCGCGAGCGGCTTCCTGCTGCCCCTCGCGGGCATCCTCGGCAAAGCGCTGCATGGTGATGTCGAGCTGTCGCGTATGGCGCTCCAGCGTGTGGGAGAGCCGGTCGAGCGTCTCGGCTGTCTGTTCCAGCAGGGCGCCGACATAGGCCGTCGAGGTCTCGCCATCGCCGCTCGTTGCCGGTCCGGCCGCCGAGAGGCGCGAGATGGAGGAGAGCCATTCCTCGATCTCGTTGTAGAAACGGTTCTGGGCCCGGCTGGCCTGCAGATCGAGAAAGCCGATCACCAGCGAGCCGGCCAGACCGAAGAGCGAGGAGGCAAAGGCGGTGCCCATGCCCTCGATCGGATCCTGGATCGCCGACATCAGCCGCATCACATCGGCTTCGCCGCCGGTCGAGCTTTCGGTCACGGCGCGCACCGCAGCACCGACATCGGAGACCACGGCCAAAAGGCCCCAGAAAGTGCCGAGCAGGCCGAGGAAAATCAACAGGCGGCCGAAATAGCGTGTGAAGGCACCCGCTTCCGACATCCGCGCCCCGACCGAGTCGAGCACGGTGCGCACGGAGCCGGCCGACAGGCGAACGCGGCCATCGGTCTCGCCGATCATCGAGGCCATCGGCGCGATCAGGGCTGGTGGCGGCGGCAGGGTGATGCCGGCCTCGGGCGAGCGGAAACGCTTCAGCCAATTGGCGGCCGGACCGATCCCCAGCGCCTGGGCAAAGGTGTAGATGACGCCGATCACCAGCACCGCCAGGATGACGCCATTGATCGCCGGATTGGCCTGGAAGGCCTCGACCAGCTCGGCATGGAGAAAGATGGCCAGTGCCGCCACGATGGCCGTGAACAGGGCCATCCAGAGGATATAGCGCCAGGGACCTGTGAAGTGCACATCCGGACGGATCGCGCTATTCCGTTCGTCTTGCTGTACCGGCATGGCTTCCCTCATATCACTCGCTGCGACAGTCATCCCAAGGCATTGGGACGATTTGGTGGCGAGGTCAAAGGTGAAGTGGCAAAATCCGCCCGCAGAACCGCATCCGCGCTCAGCCGGCAGCCACTTTCAGTCGCTCAAGCATTTGCGCGAGCATGCTCTCATTGCCTGCCGCGATATTGCCGGTCGAGAGCACATCCTTGCCGCCATCGATCTCGCCGATATAACCGCCGGCTTCGCGCACCAGCAAGATGCCGGCAGCGATATCCCAAGGCTTCAGATCGCGTTCCCAGAAACCGTCGAAACGGCCGGCGGCAACCCAGGCCAGATCGAGCGAGGCGGCGCCCATGCGGCGTATCCCGGCCGTGCGCGGCATCACCTGATGCAATTCGGTCAGGAAGCGTGCATGGCCGGTCTTGCCAACGAAAGGCATGCCGGTGGCCAGCACCGCTTCATCGAGCTGGGTACGGCCGGCGACGCGCAGGCGGCGATCGGCGAGCCAGGCGCC
>JBNMNI010000076.1:0-6552 GCA_051275375.1 Maricaulis sp.
AGCTTGCCGTCGGCGAGCGCCTCTCGCTGTATGAACTCAATGAGAGCGGCCAGCTGCGCAATACCAATAGTTTCTCGCTGTGCAATCCGGGCGCCGGCGAGCAGGTCAATCCGCTCTACCGCAATCCCGACCGGGTGCAGGCGCGCTATGACGCCCTGTTTGCCGAACCGCTTGATCGCGCCCTCGCCGATCTGGTCCTGGCCAAGGACGCCCCCAACAGCCCGATCATCGAAGCCCTGGCCCGCCTCGGTCAGGATCCCGGCTTCGACCGCACCGTGGCGGGCCGGCAAATCGTGCTGGTCTCCGACATGCTGCAGAATTCGGCGGTCTTCACCGTCTATGGTCGCCGGCGGGGCGATTTCGCCGACCGCGTCCCCGCGCCGCAAGTCGTCGCCGACGCAATTCGCGAAACCTATGGCGACAGCCTGCGCGGCGTCCGGCTCGATATCCGCCTGATCCCGCGCGGCAATTGGGAAGCGGAACAGCATGGCGAGCTGATGCGCTACTGGGATGCGGTCTTCGCCATGCTCGGCGTCCAGGCGGAGTGGAACGCGCTTTAGGCATTGGCCCGCAAACGGGACAGGGTCCGGCGTTCAGCCGGTGCGTGTCCCGGCCTGGCGCGATAGCGAAGACCGCCATGGACGCGCTTGCCGGCGTTCGCGCCGCCATCCGGACGGGCCCGGCGCAACGCAGCGCTGTTTCGGCCCGGCCGCGATTACGGCCATGTCCCGCTTTTGCGCGGCGCCGACTGTCATGATTTCGCGGCTCTGCCAGTCTGCCATCCTGTCACCGGGCGCGCAGAGCCGCGTGGGGCCTTGCGATCCGGGTGGTGAGGCGACTGTCACGGAATGGCAGAGTCTGCCACGTGTGGGCGCAGTTCGGCTGTGATTTTGGGCCAGGGTCAACGATGTCAAAGAGCGCAGATCGCTCGATTATGACGTTGCCCAGGCGGGAGGGGGATAAGTGGGGACATACGCAATAAATCCGGCGTTACCCCGCTATTTTCATTCATTTTATTGAATTTCCGCCCCGGGCCGCCCTGGGCAGGGCCACCCTTGAAACCCTTGCCAAGCAAGGGCGCCAGACTGGCAGGGATTTCAGGAATGGCTCTGCCCGGTGCGGCCGGGGCTGAGACTCGATAAAGACAATAAAATTCGTGAATTAGGACCGAAATAATTGTGTCTGTCCCAATTCATTTCGGATGCAATAAATGCCGTGTGCCCCCATTTATTGCTGCGAACCGTTTTAATCTTGCAAGACCATCTCACCATCCATTTTGGAGAAAAAACATGGTGGAAACCCCGCAAAATGCCAACACCGTCGACATTAGCGCCCCAACAAAGAAAAGGCGCCACCGAACTTGGTGGAGCATATACGAAATGAAAAATAAGAGAATTGCCGGAATATATGTATAGACGAGCACCCAGAACCCTACACCTTGATACGCCTGCTCTGATAACCTGAAATCGGGATGTGAAAGGGCCGAAATATAGTAAATCACACTTAAACCGCTGCCGGCAATCGCAAACAACGCCGCTCCCAAAAAGAGCACCCCAGCGAGGATGTGATCCATCCGCATGATTCCAATCCCTCCGCGCCCAGCAGGTCGCACCAAAAACGTGGACGCACACCATTAATCCAACGATTGCCCAACAAAATCAGTCAGGCAAGGCGCGAAAATCAATAAACAGGAACACCCGCTATTAAATGCGGAGCGAAGCCTGGTCTGGAGATTTGGCCCGAACGGCCAGAACCCGTCCTGAAATCCATGCCTGGATCCGGCCAGACCGGACTTGAGCTGTCAAGGGGGGCCCCGCGGAGCGGCGCCTGCGGCGCCCTTGACAGCTCAAGTCCGGTCTGGCGCCCTGCTTGGCAAGGGTTTCAGGGCTGGCTCTGCCCGGCAAGGCCGAAGGCAGGTTTTGGAACAGATCAATCCTGTCCGTAAGCTCGTAGCAAAGAATGGCGAGTGCCCCCGTTTTTCCGGATCCGAAAAACGTCATCCTGACGACGGTCAGGACCCAGTTTCAAACTCAACGCGAATTGAATTGGCGCCACATTTTAAAGCGTTACCACACGACGAACTGGGCCCTGACCGTCGTCAGGGTGACGATAATCTTGAGCTTTGCGGCTGGATAAGTCGCGGATTCACACCCAAACCAACACACCACCTTCCCCCGGAGGAGCGCAGCGAATTCCGGGGGAAGGTGGTTATGTATTTATTGAAGAAATATCCCCCACGCGCGGCCAGCGAGACCAGCCGGTTTTCCACAAGCCAGCACCGCCGCTCATAGCTTATGCGTATCGCGTCGGCGCAATCGTGCCCACTGTATGTTGTGGCGCCGAGCCACCAACACGCAACTGGTTGAGGTTTTCATGGCTGTACCCGCCCTGCTCCACGCCGCCAAGCGGCCCTGGTCGCGCGAGCCGCACAATCCGCTCCTCGATGAGGATATATTGAGCTTCTGCGTGCGCTCGCCGCATCTGGTCGAACTGGCCTTCACCCTCGCCGACCACGGTCACACCCATGTCGGCCATGTCGCGCGGCTGACCGAATTTACCCTGACCGATCTGGCCAATGGCGATCCGGCACTGGCGCGCGATCTGCGCCTGCGGCTGCAGAAATGCGGTCTCGACACGGCCATGCTGCTGCAAGGCTGGGATGCACCCATGCATGACGGCCATGCCGGATAACGCAACCAGATGACTCTTGCGTTTGCTGCGGGCTCGCGTATTGCCTCACACTGGTTTCGTTACACGCCAGGGCCTGCCCGATGATCACTGTCCACCATCTGAATAATTCGCGCTCGCAGCGTATCCTATGGCTGCTCGAGGAATTGGGTCTCGAATACGAGATCAGGAAATACATGCGCGACACCGCCACCATGCGCGCGCCCGCCGATCTGAAGGCGGTGCACCCGCTGGGCAAATCGCCGGTCATCACCGATGGCGATGTCACCGTCGCGGAATCCGGCGCGATTATCGAATACCTGGTCGACACCTATGGCCCGGCGCTGAAGCCGGAGGCCGGCACCGGGGCCTATCGGCGCTATGTCTACTGGCTGCATTTCTCCGAGGGCTCGCTGATGCCGCCCCTGTTGATGAAATTGCTGATGAACCAGATCAAGTCCGCCCCGGCGCCCTTCTTCGTCAAGCCGATCGCCAAACAGATTGCCAGCCGTGTCGAGGACAGCTTCATCGGCCCCGAGCTGGAAAAACTCTTCGCCTATATCGAGGCCGAACTGACCGCGCATGAATGGTTTGCCGGCGAGGCCTTTTCCGGCGCCGATATCCAGATGAGCTTCCCGCTCGAAGCGGCTGCCGCGCGCGGCGGTCTCGACAAGCGCATGGTCAAAATCCAGGCCTTCGTCGACCGCATCCATGCCCGCCCCGCCTATCAGCGCGCCCTGGAGCGCGGCGGCGAGTATGGGATTATCGGGAATTAGGGCGGCCGTTCAGAGGTGCCGCAACGGGTCTTGCCTCTGGCCGAGTATGCGCAGGATCTGCACATCGCCGTCATCCAGCCGGGTGTAGTAAATCGAATGACTGGCCAGCTCGAACCGCCGCAGGCCAGGCGCGATGTGCCCGTAATCATGGCCAAGGCCGGGATAGTCGGCCAGCAGGGCAAAGCGCTCGAATAGAGAGACAAAATACGTGCCAGCCTGCTCCAGCCCGAAATTCAGGATAGAGTATTCATATATCGCCTCGACATCGGCCTCGGCCCTGATGGTGAGCCTATAGTCGGCCATCGGCCTTCAACCGGTTTTCGACCCGCGCCTTGATATCGGCGGGAGTGCTGTCGCTTATCCCGCTCTGCAGGCTTTCCTGCACGATATCACGCAGCTGGTTCTCGGCAGCATGGCGTTCCTGATCGCGGCGGATCAGATCGCGCATGTATTCGCTGTCATTGGCATAATGGCCCGATTGAATCCGGATCTTGATCCAGCTTTCCATCGCATCGGGAATGGTGATTGTCTTGCGCATCATGGTCATGGGTGCGGCTCCTCTCGTCAGAGGTTACCACACGCCAGTCATATGACCAAAGTCATACCATGAGCACATACTGCCCGCCTAGAAGCTGAACACCACCCGCGCCATCAGGGCATCGCCGCCGCTGCCCTCGAGGTCGAACAGGTATTCGACGTCGAAATCGACGCGGCGGCGCCAGGCGTGGTGATCATCCTCGTCGAACCAGTGGGAGACCGAGACGCCGGGGCCGGCTTCAAACCGGTCCTGGCTGCCATAGATGTCGTCGGAATACTGGGCCACGGCGGTGACATAGGGTGTGACGGTCCAGCCTTGCGCGGTGCGGAAACGGCGGCCCTGGCGTATTTGCGCATAGGCACCGACATATTCGTTATCGCCGGGGATCCAGGCGAGATCGGCATAGATACTGGTATAATTCCAGCTCGCCGCATCCGGCCGCCAGTCATAGCCATTGGTCCAGCCATAGCTGGCGCGCAATAGCCAGTCATCGCGGGCTGTGTCCCCCAGCGCAACGAGGCGTTCGCCGGACAGGTTGAAATCGACCTGCTGGAAGGGTTTCCAACGGGCACCCATGCCGAGCTGGGCGCTGTCGGTGTCGAGGCTGAATGTGCCCGGCTCCATGCCGGCATAGCCGCGCGCGAACAAGGTGATGCCGGTGCCGTTTTCGTACAGCGCATCGGGGCGCCAGGTGAATTCGGCGCCGAGGGAGGAATAGGTCGCGCTGTCCTGCAGCCCGCCCGACAGGGAGACACCCTCATTGCGATAGCTGGCATAGGCGAAGCCGGAGGTGCGGCGTTCCAGCTCGGTCACTTCGCGGCGGACGCGGTAGAGATGCGCTTCATCGCCGCCCTGGGCCTGCAGAAGATCGATCACGCCAATAAAGGCCGCGGCGGCTTCGGCCTCCTGACCGGCATCCTTGAAGGCATAGGCCTGGTCCTCGCGAATGCCGGCATTGCCGGGCTGCAGGGCGATGACCTGACCGAATTGCGTCGCGGCCTCGGCATTCTCGCCAATCGCGCGCAGCGCATAGGCCAGCGAGAGACGGACATCGGTATTGGCAGGCTCTGCCGCGAGAACGGCACGGAATTCGCTGATCGCGGCGCGCGGCTGGCCGGCGGCCTGCAGCATCAGCCCGTGATCAAAGCGGCGCCAGGCCTGGTCGTCGATGGCGATGGCGCGCGCCATGTATTGCGCCGCCATTTCCGGCTGGCTTTCGCGCAGGAGCTGGGCCTGCTCGTCATAATATTGCGCCAGCCGGGGGCCCTCGAACTGGCCGGCGCCGACCTGCCACAGCCGCGCCTGGGCATCGCCGGTGCGGCCGCCAAGCCGGGCCGCTCGAGCGGCCTGCAATTTATCCGACGGCGCATCGCTGAGCTGGGCCGCATAGTCCCAGCCGATCAGGGCGCGGTCCCAATCACCTTGTGCCTCGGCCTGATAGCCCAGCGAGCGCAGGGCGAAGAGCTGCCCGTCCGTATCGAGCTGGTCGCGGCGGCGCACCACCTCCCACAGATTGCTGACGGCACGCGCGCTGTCACCAGCCTCGATGGCGCAATTGGCGGCGTCGAGATAATCGCTGGCGCGGCCAAGCACCGAGCCGAGTTCTTCCCAGATCGGCATCGCCTCGCTGCAGCGCCCCTGCGCATTGAGCTGGAAGGCATGGTCGCGGGCCGAGGCGATCTCTTCAGGTGTCAGATCGGCCCCCGCGGCGGTGACCCAGCTGATCGCCGCCGCCGAGGCGCCGAGCAGCATCGCCATGCGGGTGAAACGGCCGCGGCGCCTGGTTTTCGCTGTAGCAGACATGAGGTGCTTCCTTTCCGCTCAGGGCGCCTTGGCGCCGGAAGCGAGTTCCGGTTGGCTGTCGACGAGGATCTTCCAATCTGCGTCCGACACGATGCCCGATTCCCGGGCTATTCTGATGAAGTCAAACGGGGCCTCGCCCGCCGCGCTGACGCGGCGAATCCCCATCCAGATGGCCGCGATCTGATCGTCATCGGCCAGGGCGAGACGTTTGAGGATCCGCGCTGCGCGCAGATCCGGCTCCAGCGGCGCCCGGTCCCAGGCAAAGCGGAGGCCGAAGCTGACATCGCTGGCCGGCGCGAGCACAAAGCTGAGGGCCGGCTTGAGGGCCGCCCGCAGCTCGGCCTCGGCGGCGGTATCGAGCGGTTCAGCCAGCGCCAGTTTGAGGCCGGCGCGCGAGAGGTCGAGCGGGAAGACCGAGAATTTGCGGGCCAGGGCGAGATCGATCGATCCGCGCACCGCCTCGTCGACCAGCAGCGGATCGAAGGCCTCGACCGGATAGCGCGAGACCTCGCTCCAGGCGGTGGCGATTTCCTCTTCGGTCGCGTGACCGGCCCTGACCAGCACGGCTGCCAGTCCCAGACCCGCAGCGGCGGCCTCGGCCTCGGCGGCAATCAGGGTGGCCTCATTGATAATGCCATAGGATTTGAGGGCATCGCCGAGGGAATGGCCCTGCCCGCCAATCTCCGCCATCGAAGGATAGGCGTGCATGGTCTTGTCCCAGGTGATGCGCTCGCCGGTGACCATATGGACGGCGAAACGGCGCGCTGC
>JBNMNI010000077.1:0-6528 GCA_051275375.1 Maricaulis sp.
AACACGGCCTTGATGCAAACCCTCAAATCCTGCCGGATCGAATGGCTCGAGCTTGGGGCCTTCACCGGTGACAAACCAGACCTTGCGACCCAAAGCGATCGGGATCAGCAGAATATCTGCAAAGATAATCGCAGCATCGAAGCCAAAGCGCCGGATAGGCTGCATTGTCACCTCGGCCGCGAGATCGGGTGAAAAACAGAATTCGACGAAATTGGCAGCTTTTGCCCTGACCTGGCGATATTCTGCCAGATAACGGCCAGCCTGCCGCATCAGCCATACAGGTGGCGGTGAAGAGGCGTGGCCGGCGAGAACGGCGAGAAGCGGCTTGGTGGGTTTTGACATCATGGCGTTTGATTAGTCTGGTCTGCCGGATCATTCAATGCGGCCCTTTCACCCAAATAGATATATGTATTTTTAGAGTCGTAATTGTTGGGGCGTGGAAACTGGGGAGGGCCAGGTTTGTCCGGTCATACCGGGAAACTTCATCCCCAGAATTACCATTGGGACACACACGCACCTCTTGCGGAGAAAAAATAACTTCATCTTTTTAATTCAATATCATGGAAGAGAATTTGGTGTTTAAAACTTTGTGGATTTCCGTCTATAACTCAAGAAATCGGGCGCTTTTTCAGACAGTTTTTAACAGGACCCCGGTTGTGGATAGAGGTGTGGGTAGTACCGGGTCATACTTCGGGAAACCCACAGCTTGGCGATCTGAAACGATCGCTTGGGGAAAATCGCCACACTTGTTAACAATTCGTAAACGTCTTTAAGGCCGCCATCACCATGTCAGTCACTTCAAGGCCGCGATTGAGCAGCTGTTTCCATATTCACATGGTCTCCGATTCGACCGGGGAAACGCTGATGGAGGTCATGAGAGCCTCGGTTGCCCAGTTCGAACATACCAGCCCGCTTGAACATCTTTATGCGCTCGTTCGCTCGCCGCGGCAGCTCGATCGGGTTCTCGAGGAGATTGAGGGTTATCCCGGGGTGGTCATGTATACGATCGTCAATGCCGATCTGCGCCGCGATCTGGAAACCCGCTGCGCTGACCTTGGCGTGCCGGCGATCGCGATTCTCGATCCGATGCTTGCGACATTGAGCACCTATCTTGGCCGAGCGATGGCCAGTCGGGCCGGGGCGCAGAGGGCTTTGGATGCGGATTACTATCACCGTATGGATGCCTTGAATTTCGCGATGGCCCATGACGACGGCCAGGGCGATAATTTCGAGAATGCAGACATTATCCTGCTCGGCGTCAGCCGGACCTCGAAAACACCGACGAGCATTTATCTTGCCCATCGCGGTTATCGGGCTGCAAATATTCCCCTGGTCCGGGGTGTGCCGGCACCAGACTTTTTGTTCAGCCTGCGCAATCCTCTGATCGTCGGATTGACGGCCTCGCCGGAACGCATTGTCCAGATCCGCCGAAACCGGCTTTTGACCCTGAATGAGGACCGTTCGACCGATTATATCGACGATTTCGCGGTCAGAGACGAAATCGTTGAAGCCAAGAGGCTTTATGCCAAGCATGGTTGGCCAAATATCGACGTCACCCGGCGCTCGGTCGAGGAAACAGCGGCCAAGATTATCAATATGCTCAATGAAAAGCGCAGCCGCAAATGACGGGCCGGTTGATCCTTGCCTCCGGCAGCTTGATACGACAGAAAATCTTGCGAAATGCCGGCATCGCATTCCAGACCGTCAGGTCCAATGTCGATGAGGACCGTCTCAAAGAGGCGCATGCCGATCTAACGCCGGCCGCCATGGCGCTGCTGCTGGCGAATGCGAAGGCAAACCAGGTCTCGAGCGCCTATCCGGACGATCTGGTGCTGGGGGCTGACCAGACCATGGAGCTCGACGGCCAATTGCTCGACAAGCTGCCACATCGTGATCTGGCCCGGGCGCGGCTGACCGCGATGCGGGGCAAGGCGCACCAACTTCACTCCGGTCTCGCTCTGATGCGGGCCAACCAGACAGTCTGGGAACACCAGCAAAGCTCAACACTCTGGGTCCGGCCGTTTTCCGGCGCGTTTCTGGAGACTTATCTTGAAACGGCTGGCGAGGAACTCACCGCGGCCGTCGGTGCCTATGCCTTTGAGGGTCTCGGTTCGCAATTGTTCGAGCGGGTCGATGGCGATTTCCACGCGATCCTCGGCTTGCCACTCTTGCCCCTGCTGACCGCTTTGCGCGAAGTGCGGATCGCAAGCTCATGAGACCAACCGGAGCGGCACGCCTGGCCGGGGTGGTTGGCGATCCGATCGCCCATTCCCTCTCACCGAGTCTGATGTCGGCCTGGATCGAAGAGGCCGGCATTGATGCCGTGTATGCACCCTTCGCCGTCGCGCGCGATGATGCTGCCGATTTCTTGCGCTGCATGGCCCGCACAGGCCAGGTGGGGCTCAATGTGACCCTGCCACACAAGCAGACAGCTTTGGCCGTCAGCGACCGGGCAAGCCCGGCTGCGCGCGCGATCGGTGCTGCCAATCTCCTGACATTCAAGAATGGCGAGATCTACGCCGATAATACTGACGCCATGGGCTTCCTCAACGCCTTGCTGGCCGCTGGAGTCGACCCTGTCCGGGGACCGGTCCTGGTGCTCGGCGCTGGCGGCGCTGCCAGGGCCATTCTGCATGCCCTTGTCGAGGCCGGGGCGCCGGAAATCCGGCTCAGCAATCGAAGCCTGGCCAATGCCGAGGCTCTGGCCCGCGATCTGGCACCGCAGGCACAGCTCTATCAATGGGACCAGCGCGACCAGGCGCTGGAACAGGTCGCCCTGGTGGTGAACGCTACGGCCTTAGGATTGACGGGTAATCCGGACCTGTCGCTGGATTGGGGAAGTGCACCAAGCGACGCTGTCGCGGCGGACAGCGTCTACAAACCCTTGCAGACAGGATTTCTGCGCGTGGCGACACAACGAGGTATCAAGACTGTCGACGGGCTTGGCATGCTGATCGGTCAAGCGCGCCCCAGTTTTGAAGCCTTTTTTGGCGCTCCGCCTCCGCAGACTGTCGATGCGAGAGCTCTGCTGGTTTCACTTCTCGAGCCGAAGACATGAAAACTATCGGCCTCACCGGATCCATTGGCATGGGCAAGTCCGCTACGGCGGCACTGATCGCAGAGGCCGGCATACCGGTTTTCGATTCCGATGCCTGTGTCCATTCGCTCTATGCCGAGGGCGGCAAGGCCGTCGCACCAATCGCCGCAGCCTTTCCGGGTGTGGTTGTCGACGGCGTTGTGGACCGGCCCAGCCTGTCGGCCGCGCTGCACGAGGATCCGTCCGGCTTTGCGCGGCTGGAGGCGATTGTTCACCCGCTTGTGCTGGCAGAGCGCGAAGCTTTCCTGCACAGGGCACATGAAGACGGGGCCGATCTCGTCGTGTTCGACATCCCGCTCTTGTTCGAGACCGGGGCGGAGCGCCATGTCGATCATGTCCTGGTGGTCTATGCGCCGGACGCGCTGCGCCGGTCGCGCGTTATGCAGCGTCCCGGCATGACGCAGGCCAAGCTGGACGCCATAATCGCGCGGCAGCTGGATGATTCGAGCAAGCTGGCCCGGGCCGATTTTACAATTGAAACCTCGGGTGGGCTGGAAGATGCCAGGCGTCAGCTGGACGCGATTTTGCAATCGATACGTCGACATGGCGGGAATTGAGGCAGGCAGGATGCGGGAAATCGTTTTCGATACCGAGACGACCGGTCTCTATGCCACTTCGGGCGACCGGGTGACGGAGCTGGGCTGTGTCGAGGTGGTCGACTTCATCCCGACCGGGCGCACCTGGCATGCTTATGTCAATCCGCAGCGTTCGACGCCGAAGGAAGTGGTCGCCATTACCGGGCTGACCGATGCCTTTCTCGCCGACAAGCCGCTATTCAGCCATGTGGCTGAGGAATTTATCGATTTTGTCGGCGATGCCGGCCTGGTCGCACATAATGCGCCCTTCGACCGCGGCTTCATCAATATGGAGCTCGAACGGCTGGGACGGTCGGGCTATGCCGAAGCGCGCTTCAAGGATACGGCCCGCATGGCGCGGGCCAAATTTCCCGGCTCCTATGTTTCGCTCGACGCGCTGTGCAAGCGCTTCGATATCTCGCTGGAGAGCCGTGACAAGCACGGCGCCCTTGTCGATGCGCTCTTGCTGGCGGAAGTCTATCTGGAATTATCGGGCGGGCGCACCCGTGCCCTCGATCTCAGCGGTCAGGGCGTATCCGGACCGGGCGAGACCGTCTTCCCGCCACAGCGCGCGCGACCGATCGTCCTGGGCCAGGCCCAGACAGAGTCAGAGCGCGCCGCCCATGCTGCCTTTATCGAGGAGCTGGGCGCAAACGCGCTCTGGAAAAAACTGATCATCGGTCGAAGCTGAGGCCTAATTACCGGCTTCAGGAGCGCCATTGCCATTGGTGTCCGGACCGGCAACGGCCGAGGCGCGCTTGACCATTTGCTGACGGTAAAGCCCGGCAAAATCAACCGGATCAACCATGAGCGGCGGGAAGCCGCCATCGCGCGTGGCGTCGGACAGAACCCGGCGGGCAAACGGGAAGAGCAGGCGTGGACATTCGATCAGCAAGAAGGGTTCGCGATCAGCTTCAGCGACATTGGCCAGCTGGAACAATCCGCCAAAGGCCAGTTCGGTGATGAAGACGACATCGCCATTATCACGTGTCGCCTTGGCATTGATGTTGAGCATCACTTCGAAGGCGCCATCGCCAATCGTGCGGGCCTGAACGTCGATGGCGAGATCGATACCGGGGGCCTGGCCCTGGCGAAGCGAATCCGGCGCGCCGGGATTTTCAAACGACAAATCCTTCACATATTGCGCGAGGATACGCAGTTGCGGCTGAGCTGGCGGCGTGTTTTCGGAAGGCGTGGACGAAGTGTCGGTCATGAAGGTCCCCACAAGACGGGCGTCGGCGATATTGCGGCCGCCTGAGCAGTCGCACGAAACAAGGCGCGCCGGTTACCATGCGGGCCCGGTGGGGGCAAGCATGCTGCGCCTCAGCGAGAAGGCTGACGGCTGGACAAAATCCCGCTATACCGGACACAGAAATCCCATCGGCCCATTCGAGCGACGAAATTTTCATGTTTGAGCTTCTATCCACCGTCATTTTCGCAGGCATTGCGATCTTTATAGCGATCCGCCTCTATTCGACCCTGGGGCGGCGCGAGGGACATATGGAAGCGCCGCCGGCGACGGAGTCCCAAGCGCGATCCGTGTTGTCCGACGCGCCCCAGGCGCATTTGCGCCCGGCCTTTGAGGGCCGTGCTGCTGCAGGCCTTGAGGCCATTGCTGCGGCGGATGCGCGCTTTGATCCGACCGGCTTCATCACCGGCGCCCAGGCGGCCTATACGATGATCGTGGAAGCCTTCGCGCGGGGCGATCTGGATGCCTTGCGGCCGCTATTGGCTGACAAGGTGTATCAGCGCTATGCCGAGGCCATTGCGGCGCGGAACGAGCGCAAGCAAACCGTGCGCACCGAGATCGAGCGAATCAAATCGGCCGAGATCACCGAGGCTTCGCACCAGGATGCCCTGGCAAAGGTAAAAGTCAGTTTTGTGGCTGAAATCGCTACGGAAACGCTTGGTGATGCCGGCGAGCGCGTCGCCGGTGATCTGGGTATACTCAACACGGTTCGCGAGAATTGGGTGTTTGAGCGCCGCACCGATAATGCCAACCCCAACTGGGTGCTTGCCGGTGTGGCGGCGGTATAGCCCGGCCGCCCTGCTGGTCGCGCTGTCTGTCACAGCCTGTCAGCCGGCGCCCGTCCCGGCGCCGGAGCCGCCGGAACCCCCTGTAGAACAACCACTTCCAACCGGTCTGCGTCTCCTGCCGGCCGATTGGGATGCGATGGCCGGCTGGACCGGTGCGGATTTGCGCCCGGCGCTGGGGGCGTTTCTGCGCTCCTGCGCCCGGCTCGATAATCGCAGCGATTCCGAGGCTTTGAGCCCAAGGGCGCCGTGGGCGGGCCAGGTCGGCGACTGGCGTGCGGCCTGCACGGCAGCGGCGATGACCGGGCCGTCGTCAGAGGCTGCCCAGGCAACATTTGAGGCCTTCTTTGCCCCGGTCAGGGCGATTGCCCTCGACGAGACTGGCGAGGCTGCCGGCGATACCGGGATGCTGACTGGGTATTACGAACCCTATGTCGAAGTGCGCGCGGTGGAGGATGGCGAATTCAGCCAGCCCTTGCGGCGGCGGCCCGGCGATCTGGTCTCGGTGGATCTGGGTCTGTTTGAATCCGATCTGGCGGGGCGGCGCATTGTCGGCCGGGTCGATGACGGGTCTTTGATCCGCTATTATAATCGCGGCGAGATCGAAGCGGATAATCGCGGCGAGATTTTTGCCTGGGGCCGGCCGATCGACGTGTTTTTCCTGCAGATCCAGGGATCCGGCCGGCTGGTCGATACCGAGGGTAATCAGAGCCGCGCCGCCTTTTCAGCCCATAATGGCCTGCCCTATCGCTCGATCGGGCGCGAGCTGATCGAGCGCGGCGAGCTTGAGGCGCATGCGGCGTCGAAAGCGGGGATTGAAGC
>JBNMNI010000078.1:0-6521 GCA_051275375.1 Maricaulis sp.
GGTCGCACACGATCAGGGTCTGCAAGCCGGCCGCGGTCTGTAGCACGCCGGTATTTTCGCCCTCACGCAATGGCGTCAGCGCATCACGAATCTGGGGCAATAGCGCATCGGCGCCGATGGCACCGAGCGCGGTGACGATCGCCCCGGGAATGCGGCTGGCGACGGCCTCGGCCTGCTCGCAGGTCGGGTTGGCGCTCATCGCCATGCTCAGCGCGGCCTGGGTGGTCGGCAAAACGGCGCTGGCCGGGACGTTGATCTGGGTCAGATCGAATTGCAGCGTCGTGGTTCCGTCACGGGCCGCGACAAGGGCGATGATCGTGTAACCGCCGGGGACGCGCACCGGGTTGGACAGGGCGGCTCCGCCCTGGCTCTGCGCATATTGCTGCATCAATTGTGGCACGATGGCAGCGACCTCTGGCGGCAATTGCGACGCCACGATCCAGCCGATATCGCCGCCATTGGCGGCCGATGGCGCGTCGGAATACTGCCGCGCCAGTTCCGGGAAGGGCGCACCGCGCTGTAGTTGATCCATCACCGCGATCACCCGGTCGATGGTTTCCTGTTCACGGCTGACGCTGGGAATTTCGAAATACAGTTCGAAAATCCGGAATTGGGGCTGCGAGGCGCTGGCCGCGAGCCGCTCGAGCGCCATTTCGATCTGCTGGTCGCTGATGCGGATGCGTGAACCATAGCGTCCATTGACCAGAACCTGCCAGGCAATTTCCGCTTCAAGCTGGTGGCGCAGGGTCGATACATCGACGCCGGACCGTTCCAGATCACCGACAATGGAGTCGATCGTAGTATTGTTGCGGTCGGCGAGGTCCTGGATCGAGCGGCTGATTTCCTCGTCAGACACGACGACGTCGTACTCGCTGGCCGCCTGCAATTGCAGGTTTTCATCCACCAGGCCGCGTATGGCCTGGTCCTGGATCTGGGCCAGGGTCGCCGGATCGATCTGCGTCAGCCCGGTCGAGGCGATGATCAGCCGCATGCGGTTGCGCACATCCACCGTGGTGATCGGTTGGTCGTTTACAAGCGCGGCAACCCCCTCGGTCGACTGAGCCAGCGCGCCAGGCGCAGCTATCGTGAGCAGGGACGCCATTAACGCCAGCACAATGTTTTTAACGCGTGTCATCAAAATTCGCTATCCGGTTCCGCGCGGAACATTACCCAAAGACGCTTCCGGTGCAATCGCCCGGCACTGTAGATTAGTCAGGAGACATGCCACCCAGAGTGAACAGGGTGATACGGATCTGTATCGACTCGGAGGGCCCAAGCCGCGCAATGCGATTATCCTCGCGCTGATAGACAATATCCAGCTCGGTGCATTCATCGGCGAAGCGGAAGCCGGCAGTTGTCCGGCGCGAGGTGCCCCGGTCCAGATCGCGGATCGTGCTGCCAATGGCGCTCCAGCGGTCTGTGAGCCTGAACGACACGCTGCCGCGGGCCTCGCGCTGATCCGGACGGGTGCCGTGATCATCACTGACTTCAAGATAGCCGATACTGCCGGTAAAGCGGTCGCTGACATAGCCAAAGGCAAGGTCGACCCGATTCAGATCGCCATCCTTGGAATCGAGCCGGGTTTGCAGGTCGGCATTGAAGCCGGCGATGCTGATGGTGCCGGCGACGATATAGTCTGAATTCTGCTCGAACAGCCCGCTTGCGGCGCTGAAGACGGCGTCGCCATCGATCCGGTAGCTTTGTCCGACAAACAGGCTCGCCACTCCGGTCTCGCCCCATTGCCCGGTGGTGCGCACGCCATAGCTGACGCGTTGCCCCGGTTCCCAGACATCGAAGCCCGGTGCCCGGATCGGATCGAACAACAGGCTCTCGTCGAGATCGAGCGAGAGGCTGTCCTCGTTGAAGACGCGCGCCGATTGCGGATCATCCGATGCGGCGACCGCGGAGATAATGGGTTCGACGATCCAGTCGACCGTGTCGCCGGGCCGGTAGAACGGCCAGCTGACATCGGTGCCGACCAGGCCAAGCTGGCGGGTAAAACTGTCCTCGGTGTCGGCATATCCGACCGGCAGGTCTTTCAGGGAATAGCTGTCGCTGCGGCCATAGGCGAAGGGTTCGACCACAATGCCGCTGCCGCTGACCCAGCGGGTGCGCCAATCGACTGTCACACTGGCGCGGGCGTAATCCGTGCCCAGCTGGCGATCGAGCATGACGGCATTGCCCGACAGGTTGACGCGGCCCCAGCCATCGGGAGCGGTGAAGACCCGCTCATAGCTCGCCATAGGCGCGATGGTCGGGATGGTGTCATCATCCTCGAGTTCCTGCAGGCTCTGGTAATCGGCGGCGATCAGCGAGGCATAGCTCGACCGGGTGCGTCCCTCGACATAGAGCTGGCTGACCAGGCGCCGGTTGCGCGCTTCGATCGGGGCGCCACGATCGCGGTCCATTTCGGAAAAATCATAGCGCCGCAAATGCAGATCATCGGAGGCGCGCTGAATGCCGAAGCCCCAGCGCCAGTCGGGATTGATGTCCCACTCTCCGCCGCCAAACAGGTGCCAGCGCCACGTCTCATCGCCGAAGCGTTCGCCATCGCTGTCGATCTCGGCCTCATGCGTCACACTGCCCTCGAACGCCATTTCGCCCGACCAGAAGCGTTTGCGGTATTCGGTAAACAGCAGCGGATTGACATTGCTCATCACCCGCGGCGCGATCGTGATGTCCTGGGAGGGCGAAATCGACCAGTAATAGGGCTGTTGATAGCTGAAACCGAGCCGGGAGGAGACGCTGAAGCCGGGGAAGAGGAAGCCGCTATGCCGTTCCGCCGACGGATCGGGGTGGGCAAAGACCGGCGCATAGAGCACCGGCACGCCCATCACCTCGAACTGGGCGTCGCGGTAATAGATCATCTGTTCGTCGGGGTCCTGGATCACCTGGCGCGCGCGCAGCCGCCAGGTCGGCTCGTGCTCGCCGCTCTCGCACAGATCGCAGGCGGTATAATAGGCGTCCTCGAGCTGGAGCGCGCCATTGCTGCGGCGGATCGCGGCGGCGGCGGCCATATGCCCGTTATTTTCCATCAGGGTGGCAAAGCCCAGGGCCAGGCCCGAGGACATGGCGCTGTCGAGTTCGACCTCGTCGGCATATTGCGGGAATGGGCCCTGGCCGTGGATGATCACATGTCCGCGCGCGATGATGCGGTTCAGGTCGGGACGGTATTCCAGCTCGTCGGCAAAGAGCGTGCGGCCGCTCTGGCGGGCCCGGACATTGCCGGTCGCCAGATAGCCGGCACCCTCGCCGAGATCTTCCAGATTATCCGCTTCCAGATAGACGGGCGCATCCTCGGCCTCCGTGGTCTGAGCCAGGGCCGCAGGCGACAGGGCGAGCAACGTCGTACCCATCAATGCAGCCGCGAGGCGGCTAAACTGCGACGCCATGCGTCACTCCTTGTCTGACCCGGCCAAGTTCGAACACCGGTATTTATGACTAACGCCGGTATTTATGACTAACGGATGTGTCCGCGGTCGTCCATCGGCTCAACCGTCTTCGGTCGAGGCAATATAGCTCATCGCCAGCAGGGCAGTGAGGGCCGGCGCCGCCCAGGCAGCGGTGGCGGGCGGCAAGGCGCCTGTGGCGCCGAGCGATCCGAGCACTTCCTGCAGGAAAAACATCAGGAAACCAGCCAGCCCGCCCGCCAGGGCAAAGGCGGCAGCGCCGCCAAGCCGGTGCAGCCGCAAGGTCGCTGCCGCCGCGATCAGTGTCGCCGCCAGCAGGGTCAAGGGCAGGGCAAGCAGACGGTGCAGCCTTAGCTGGTAACGTTCGGTCGCCAGTCCGGCCTCGCTGGCCGATGCGATCAGGCCCGGCAGATCCCAGACCGAAACCCCGTCCGGAGACCGCGCGCGCTCGAACAGGGCCTGGCGATTGATCAGGGTCGGGATGGTCACCAGGCCCAATTCCAGCGCCGCGCTGTTGGGCGTGCGCTCGACCGCCTCGGCGACTTCCCAGAAACCGTCGCGCAGGCGCGCACTGGCCGCATCGATTCGCCGCTCCAGTTGCGGCACGCCGTTCTCATCGACCGAGAAATACATGAAGGCCGGCGTCATCAGGCGCTGGCTGTCCTCATCGAGCGACAGGGCTGCGATCACGGTGAAACCGTCCAGATTGGTCTCGCGCAGCCAGACCGGCTGGGCGACATCAGGGCTGCGGCGCACATCCATCAGCGCGTCGCGCCGGTGTTCGAACTCGGCATTGCCGGCCGATCCGAGCGGATTGAGCGCCAGCGTTCCGAGCAGGCCGCCGACGATGGCCAGCCCGATCGGCGCCGACAGGATGCGCCAGGCCGACATGCCCGAGGCGCGCATCACGATCAGTTCGCTCGAGCGGTTGAGACGGAAAAGCGATGTCAGCACGCCGAACAGGAAGACGAAGGGCAGGGTGGTTTCGATCAGCGAGGGCGTCTTGAGCAGGGTCAGGCCGAGCAGGTCGAGCGAGCCGATATCGACCCGCGTACCGATGGCGCGCGATTGTTCGACGAAATCGACCAGGATGATCACGGTGCTGATGACCATCAGCGCCAGGCAAAGCCCGATCAGGGTCTGTACCATCATATAGCGATTGAGGCGGCTGGTCAGCATGGCTCAGACCCCCGTCGCCGGCAGCCGCCGCGGACGTACCCGGGCCGGCCAGTAGATCACCGCGAGCGCGGCCAGCGACCCCGCCAGCGGGATCATGTATTGGGCGATGTTGACGGCGCCGTCGACGGCGCTGGCGGATTGGGCCGCGAAACCGGTCAGGCGCAGGGTCAGTCCGAGACCGACTGCGACCATCACGCGCCCCGCATAACCCATGCGCGAATAATCGCCGGCCAGGAAGACGGCGGCGGCGATCAGCACGAAGGCGAGATTATAGAGCGGCGATGAGAGCCGGTAATGCGCTTCCGCCCAGGCCCGCTCCGGACCGCCATTGCGCGCGATCGTGCTGGCATCGGGCCAGATCAGCTCGTGCAGGAAACGGTCGCTCTCCTTGAAGAACATCGCATCGATCGGTCCGATGAACTCGCCGAGATCGAATTCGGTCCGGTCGAAAGTGACATAGCCCAGCTCGCCGGCCGCATCGATCTGCTGGCGATTGCCATCGGCCAGCACCATGGAGGACTGGGTCGAAGAGCGCACGATGAAGCCTTCGCGGGCCGTGATCGTGATCGGCTCATTGGTGACGCGTGTGTCGTGGATCAGCACGTCCTGCATGCGCCCGTCCCGGCCACGCTCGCGGGCATACAGCGTCACCCCGGCCCCGATTTCGGTGAAGGCGCCCGGCGTGATCAGGCTGGCAGCGGCGTCCGAGCGCAGATCGTGCAGGCTGCGCCGCATCTCGCGATAGGCCAGCGGCTGGACGAAGAGATTGATCGCCAGATTGAAGATTATCACATAGACCGCCAGCCGGATCAGCGGCGACAGCACGGCCAGCCGGCTCATGCCCGAGGCCGAGGCGATCACGAATTCGCTGTCGGCCGAGAGCCGGTTCATCGCCGAGAGGATGGCAATGAAGAGCGCGATCGGCACCAGCAGGGCCGTCAGCTGCGGCAGAGCCAGCAGCGTCACCTTCAAAAAGGTGAAGGCGGTTTGCGAGTAACCGGAGACCAGGTCGACATTCGACAGACTCTGGGTCAGCAGCGCCAGACCGGCAAGCGCCGAGACCGCCGTAATGAACGGCCAGAGCATTTGCCGGAAGAAATAGCGTTGAACCAGAATCATGACCGAATTTTCGCTGCGTGATCCGCCTTCTATCTCACGTCTGGATCGGATACCACTTCCGCAATCCATCTTTTCGGTTCCATGCGCATTTTGGAGCCCCCGCTTCTT
The DNA here is from genome assembly GCA_051275375.1 of Maricaulis sp. Classification (GTDB taxonomy): domain Bacteria; phylum Pseudomonadota; class Alphaproteobacteria; order Caulobacterales; family Maricaulaceae; genus Maricaulis. The sequence goes on from JBNMNI010000078.1 coordinate 5,817, forward strand.
GAGAAGGTCAAGCCATGAAGATCGAATTTGTAACCGCCGGTTCCGTTGTCGGAGCCATCGCTGTCCCGGTCTATGACAAGGCCTCGCTCTCTGCTGCGGCCCAGTCGGTCGACACCGCCACCTCCGGTGCGATCGGCCGCGCGATTGCCGCTTCGCGCTTCAAGGGCGGCGCCGGCGAAACACTGGAAATCATTGCGCCAGCCGGTATCGATGCCGCGCGAATCGTTTTGTTCGGCCTTGGCGACAAGACGAAGCTGAATGAAAGCGTGCTCGAAAAAGCCGCCGCGGCCGTGGTCGCCAAACTCCTGACCGGCGGCGAGACCATTGTGACGCTACGCCTTGATGGCGTGACCGATGGGGAGGGCGCGGCCCGAGCCGGCCTTGGCGCCCGCCTGGCCGCCTATCGCTTCGACCAGTATCGCACCAAGCTTTCCGCCGACAAGAAGCCCTCCCTCAGCTCGGTCCTGATCGCGGTTGATGATGTCGCCGCCGCCAAATCGGCCTGGAAAGACTGGGCCCCGGTTGCCGAAGGCGTCGATGTCGCGCGTGAACTGCTCAACCAGCCGCCAAACGTCCTCAACCCGGAAACCTATGCCAAACAGATCGAGGGCATGGCCAAGCTCGGCCTCGAGATCGAGATCCTCGACGAGGCGCAAATGCTCGAACTGGGCATGCACTCCCTGCTCGGTGTCGGCCAGGCGTCGG